>CAYSVV010000122.1:0-1545 GCA_964434695.1 uncultured Methanosarcinales archaeon | reverse complement strand
TGTTTATCGTGCCGGTTATGGCCACGTCCTTGCGCAGTTCAAGGCCTTTGAGCAAAGAAGCAGTCAGTACAGATGCTGCCGCGCCGGCGCTGGGCCCGCCCACTATCCCTGGCTGCGAGACTATAGTATAGATGAAATCCTTGTCAGTGCAGTCGGCGAGAAGCTCCTTGCAGGCGACCTGCTGGGCAAAACGCATGCTGACCTGGGTGCTTGTTTTCGTCAGAGGGACTGTCTCGAGGAAAACGCGTTCGCTGCCAGGTCGCACGTCCAGAGTAAGACTGGCCGTGCTGCCTTCAGCGCCTTCACTGCTTTCGCTCAAGGCGAGAAGCGTTATGCTGCCGCTCTGGGCCAGAGCTATCTGGGAGCAAACCAATAGCATCAACAGAAGCACCACTCTCATGGCGTGACGGCCCGGCCGCACTGTTTATAACTGTTGCGTACGCAAGGTGCTTGATGAAGAGCAGGCTAACAGAGACGTCCTGGAAGAACAATATCTGGTTGCGGCGCGCGCTTACCGCGGTAGTCCTGTTGGTTATTGTGTATTACATAGTGCCGACGGCATCGGACAACCCTCGATCCCACACTTTCGCCAGCAAGGTGCGCGATGGCGGAAGGCCGTTGGTGATGATCCACGGCTTGGGCAGCGCTCCTGATTCAATGTTCGAGATGCAGGAACGACTGGAAGCGGACGGCCTGTACCTGAACGGAAAAGACCTCATCAAAGACACGAGAATGTGCGATTACGGCCGCGAGAAAGGCGTGCCGACGAGCTTCTCGATATCATATTATCCGACTGAAAGCGGAAGGGCGATAGACCATCTCAGCTCCGCGCTCTCGCGCACGATACAACAAGGCGGGCAGGAAGACCTGAGGAAGTACCGCGACACTCTCCGGGAAAGGATAAACAACGTGCTTGCCTGCACCGGCGCATCGAGCGTCGATGTCCTGGCTTTCAGCATGGGAGGAAACGTGCTGAAGTCGGTGCTGGCCGATGATCCATCTGGCATAGGCAGCATAGTCTACCTCGGCACGCCGCAAAAACCAGGCCTATATGGCAACAAGACCGTCGATGTGGGATTGGGGCTGGAGGTACAACTCGGCGACGTCAAGTCCGCCTTCGAGGACTGTCGCAGATCCAGCGGCCGCAACATAATCTACAGCACGATACTTAGCAGGGATTTGGGCGCGGACTGCCAGGTGCTGGAATACGCTCTTATACTGAAAGGTGTGGACGCCAACGCGACCGGCGGGGACGTGACGACCATAGCGGGCGTGATCGATGACACGGGCGATGGGCTGGTGCGACGCGATTCGGTCTTCGTCGAAGGAGCGGACAACCGCGAAGTCCCCTGCGAGCACAACACGCTGCGCTCGCCGCGCAAATGCCCATCTGCATACGTGCACGTGAAGGACGCATTGGCTTCTGGTGAAGAAAGGCCGAAGACAGGACTTGAACCGCTTTGGGATCTGGTGCTGAGGATGAAACTCGCGCTGCGGACTTCTATTACTGGCAGCTAGACGTGAGTTTTTCAGTTATTGACCAAC
>CAYSVV010000121.1:0-1572 GCA_964434695.1 uncultured Methanosarcinales archaeon | reverse complement strand
GGCCATAAGCGACTCGTGGCCAGGCGCATCCACAAGAGAGTCGCAGCGCGCCTTCTCGGCACCCTCGACTTTCTTGGAGCTCCATTGCTCGCAGCCTGTCTTGCCAGGAATCTTGTATATGGTAAAATCAGCATAACCTAGCTTGATGGTGATGCCACGCTTGAGTTCCTCAGAATGAGTGTCGGTCCACTTTCCGCTCAGAGAACGCACTAGCGTGGTCTTTCCATGGTCCACGTGGCCCACAATGCCTATACTGACTTCTGACTGTAATGAATCCGCCTTTGGCTTGGAATCGACGACAGGCTTCTCAGCAGCGACTTCTGTCTTCTCAGCCTTCTTGCGTGGTGCCATCAACTTCCGGCGGGCCTGCCTTCTTTATAAAGTTTGGCGTGGATGGCCTGTTAATCCAGCGTTCCAGTTCGGAAACGTCCTTGTTCATCTCGCGATGGCAGTTCACGCACCGCTCTGCCAGACTAAACAGATAATTAGAGACGTTATCAAAATATCGGAACAGGCGCCATATCCCGCGCAACTTGACGTCATCATCCTTCCAGCCCGCATAATACCGCACGCCCTTGAAAGAGATGCTGGCCAAACGCTTCCCATAGGTGAGCGATGCGCAACACTCCTCGATCAGATTCGTCGGATAACGCAACCTTTCGGCTATCTCGAAATGGTTGCGGAACCCGGCTACCTTCAGGACGCTATATGTGAAACGCTCGCGCATGTCGCTGGGCATGTAGTTCACTTGTTCCGGATGCGTCAAAGAGTTCGTGTTCAAATGGGAGAACTGCACCAGGTCAGAGAGGGACATCTCTCCAGTGGACCAGCAAGTGAACGGCCGAAGGTTGCTGCGCTTGTCAAAACCGACATCGGCCAGATATTCTCCAACCAATGACCTGACAAAATCCCTGCTATCCTCGATTTGATCGCGCCCGGCATCCATTCCGCCTCGCTTCAGAGCCAGAAATATAAACCTTGTGCGTTGTCGCCACTTCCGGATGGGAAGGAAAGCTTTTGAACACTGTCAAGGAATAGGAACCATGGCAGAAAGGAAGGCTGAAAGCGCACCAACTTACATCATAATCGCGATGGTACTGTTCTTACTGCTGCTCATACATGTTTTCGGCGTCTACCCGTTGGCAACGGACAGCTTCAGCATATTCCTGATATCGTTGTTCGCGGCAGTGATGCTCATCCCATTGCTGAAGCACCTGAAGTTCTTCGATCTGGTCGAGCTACGAAGAAGCTACAAGTCACTCAAGAAGAGATGACGTCCTGGACCTGTTTCAACACCTGTTTTAGCAGTTTCTTGGTATTGGCCTCGACGTTCAAACGCAGCAAAGGCTCGGTGTTGGACGCTCTGACATTGAACCACCAGTCGTTGTAATTCACGCTGATACCATCAAGGCGCGTCTGCCGGCCGTCCTTGAACGCCTTTGACAATGATTCCATGACCGCATCCTTGTCCTTCACTTTGATGTTTATCTCGCCGCTGGACGCGTATTTCATCAATGGCTTGACCAACTCGCTCAACGGTTTTCCGGCAGAAGCAACTAGATTCAACGTCAT
>CAYSVV010000120.1:0-1573 GCA_964434695.1 uncultured Methanosarcinales archaeon | reverse complement strand
AAGCTTTACCTTGCTGGCGTGGTGACGTTACTCATGCGATGGATCTGGGCATTATTGGCCCGTATAATCTCCTCGGGAGCCATGCGAAGCAGGGTGGTCTCGTTGCCCCCACCGGCGTAACAGAAGTCAAGTGAAGTGATGGACTCATCAACGCAGGTCTTGAGGGAATGACCTACCGGAGGCACCCCTCCGACAGGATAGCCAGTGGCCGCCAGTACCTCTTCCTTGGTGGCCATGCGCACCTTGCCAGTGCCGGAGAATTCCCTGACCTTGGCCAGATCGACTTTGGCATCGCCGCGCACTATTACCGCGAAGAAGGAATCCCCGACGGAAAGCACCACGGTCTTGACTATCGATTCTATCGGAACCCTCAACTGCATGGCCGCGTCGGCGGCGGTCTTGACGTTGCCTGCTATGATGAGCTGCTCGGCCAGGATTTCGTTTTCCTCAAGATAATTCCTGCATTTTTCAGCATAATCCATTTCCGCGGCTATCTTTAAAAGTTTTAAAAACATTCCGGATTCCTGCTCACTTTAGAAATCATTATGACCATACAGCAATCTTTATAAATGGCGACGACATCAGTTCGCATAATCAAAAGAGAGGTGTGATAATGGGCATTTGGCGCAATAAGAGAGGCGCTCTTGAGCTTTCAATCAATGCGATAGTCGTCCTCATTCTCGCAATCACAATACTAGGACTTGGCATTGCGTTCATCCGCGGCCAATTCGGCGCGCTGCAGGAGCAATTCCAGCAAGTCAGCGGAGAGGTCAAGACAGAACTCACTAACAAGATCCGTGAGTCCGGCGAGCTGCTGGTTTTCAGCCAGGGAGAGCTTGACGTCCAGACCGGCAAGAAACAATCAGTCTATTACGGAATACAGAACACTGCCCAGAAAGAGGCGTGTTTCTATGTGGTGGTACGCTGCTTGGGAGCGCAGAACTCGGACAACCCCGAGGAATGCTCGACAGGCATAAACGTCGGCCAGGTAGTCGCGGGACCCAACGCGCTCCAGCTCCAGAGAAAGTGGATGAGCCTGCTATCCCCTATCGACATCAACGGCAACGACGTCGGAGTCTACCCGCTCACGATACAAATCAGCGGCACAAGAAAGGACACTTACCTGATGGAGCTCGTGGTGGCAAGCCACAACTCTTTGGGTGACCCTGAGCAAGAGAGCAACTGCAGGACAGTCGGTTCAGAACCGGCTTTCAATCCAGATGACGGACTATTGAGCGAAGAGTGGAACATCCACGCGCGCAAGCAGTTCTACATCAACCTGAACTGAGGCAAACATGGCAAAGAAACAAAACATACACACGCCGATGAAACTGAAGCGAAGGCTAACCAGCACGGAGGAGTTCGACATAATGAAGCTCGTCCTCGACAAGTTCCTCTGGATAGGCACGGGCCTCATGGCCTGGGGACTATTCCAGTCGATCCAGGGCGAGACCGAGACAGGACTCTACTTCCTGCTGACCGGCGCGATATTGTTGGTGCTCTTCAGCGTCTTCATAGTACGCGAGTTCGAGCACCTGCGCTGATGGGACTGAAAGGTTCGCGGAAGGGACAG
>CAYSVV010000119.1:0-1784 GCA_964434695.1 uncultured Methanosarcinales archaeon | reverse complement strand
CGCTGAGAAGGACGATCGCGATTATGTGGTCGTACTCTGTATCCCGTACATAGTCGAGCCTTCCGATGTTCGCCAGAATCAGCGTCCGGTTGTTGGATGTGCTGCCGGAGATGTAGCTGCCGTTCTCGTCCGTATCGTAGAGCAGATGTTCCCTTTCAGCAGGAGGCAAAAGCAGGATGTAGAACACGAATAGCAAAACCAGTATGCCAATCAGTCCCGCTGCCGATGCCTCTCCTTTCTTATTGCGCACTTGCTTCCTCTTTGTCTGACTTTCTCCGTCACGAAGCTATATAAATGTTTGTCCGGACCCGTGACGTATGAAATCATTGGCAAGGGACGTCCGCCAGGGATGGTGGGAAATTCTGGCCGAGAGCGCGGATGACCTGTGGGTTCTATCCCACATAATACTCCCTGGTGATTTGGTGCGGGCGGTCACCACGCGCAAGATTGTCAAGGGTGAAGGCGAACCGATCAGGAAGACGGTCGTTATGGCCGTTGATGTCGAGAAGGTCGCGCTGGAAGGCGGGTGCCTCCGAGTCCTAGGCGCGGTTCGCGAAGGCCCAGAGGATGTCCCGCGTGGCGACCATCATAGTCTTCTGATCCATTCTGGTGATAAGCTGACCATAACAAAGCGCGAGTGGGCGCAGGACCAGCTTCTGCGCATCCGCGAGGCTTGCGTGGCAAAACCTCCGTCGGTTTTGGTGGTGGTCTTCGACCGCGATGAAGCCACTTTCGCCGCCTTAAGACAAGCAGGCCACGAGATACTGGCGCATATGGAGGGCACTGTGCAGAAGAAGCGATCGGAGGAACGCGTGAAAGGTGATTTCTTTGAGGATATAGCAAAGAATCTAGCGGCCTATGATGAACGTCTCAAACCCGCGACTTTGCTTCTGGCATCTCCTGCGTTTTGGAAGGACGAGCTTCTCAAGAGGCTTCCAAAAGATCTGCGCAAGAAAGTCGTGATGGCGAGTTGCAGCGGGGGCAATCCTGCGTCAGTGGATGAAGTCCTGAAGCGTGATGATATCTCGTCCACTCTCGGAATGCAGAGGGTTGTGCAGGAAAGCCAGATCGTCGAGCAGTTGCTCGCTGGCATAGCCAAGGGAGGCGCCGTTGTTTACGGTATTAAGGAAGTGGAGGACGCCGCGGCAGCGGGCGCGGTGGCGACACTTCTTGTCACCGAATCCCGGCTCGCCCGCGCAAGAGAGGAGGGGGATTTCTCCCGTTTTGATGATATTCTGAAATCAGTGGATGTTTCTAAAGGAGTGATAATGATTCTTGGAAAGGAAGTAGGTAAGCGCATAGATGGTTTGGGGGGTATAGCTGCCCTCCTCCGCTTCCGGTTTGCTACCTGATGGTGCATATAAGTTAGGTGATGTGCCACCATACGCTCGATACAACTATGTGTCACCACTCTCTCGGCGAGCATAAACGAAACGAATTTATACAGGTAAGCATTCACCCCCGGGAGATAAAAAATCCAAAAAAAGAGGAAAAAGGGGGATGTGGTATGATAGTGAAAGAGGACTTTTTGAACAAGCTTCGGCGATACTTTTCGCTGAACCTGTACGAGGTCAAGATCTGGGCAGCTCTGCTTAGCCGCGGGGTTTCCACAGCAGGTGAGCTTAGCGACATCGCGAATGTTCCACGTTCGCGTTCCTATGATGTCCTCGAGTCGCTCGAGAAGAAGGGCTTTGTAGTAATGAAGCTCGGCAAGCCCATCAAGTACATCGCCGTGGCTCCAGAAGAGGTAGTCGAACGTGTCAAGAAGAACATGCGCGTCGAAG
>CAYSVV010000118.1:0-1785 GCA_964434695.1 uncultured Methanosarcinales archaeon | reverse complement strand
TCCTTGCGTAATCTGCCTTTGGAGGGTGTCATAGAGGTGGGTCCTGTACGCGGGGATTCCTGCACCATGCACTACTCCCGTCGGTTCTGGACGCCTATGAGAATAGCGACACCATCAACACTGTGAGTCAGGGCGCTGGGCTTCAATAAATAGCTTCAGAATCTTTTCCTCAGGAACACCTTGTTGGTGGTCCCCGCCGGTTCGCGTGTGATGAGTCCTTTGTTCTCGAATTCCTTGAGTTTCAATGAGAGGCTGGCCTTTCCCATGCCGACGCGGAAGCGCAGAGTGCTTTGGAGTATGCCGTCCTGTTCGCGGATGGCTTTGAGTATGAGTTTTTCCTGGTCGTCGAAGGCCGACAGGAACACCTCGAATTTGTCCGTGTCCTTGGATTCCTTCACCACGCGTGTCAGCTCTTCCTTGTGGCGCTTTAAATCGTCTTCGGGCTTGTGCCGTATGGAGTTCACTATCAGGTACGCTCCTAGTAGCGCAAGCAATCCCGCCACCACGAACCCTATCACCGAGTAGAGGTTGCTTTGTCCGTGCAGGCAGGTGCCGTCTATGTAGCACGTTCCTGTCTCGTTCGCGAACACGTCTATGGTCCTCTCGGCGTCCGTTCTGACTAGGTAGGTCACGCCGGCGATGACTATAGCCACCGCGATCAATGCGATTCCTACGTTACGGATGTTCATGGACTATTGTCTCGGTGGATGGTATAAATAGGTTCCTCATGGAGAGTTCAGTGTCAATGCTCTCATTTGAGCTTCTGGGCGCGCAGGTGCAGGGAGTTCGTGACGACGCTCACCGAGCTGAGCGCCATTGCCGCTCCCGCTATCATCGGTGATAGCGTCCATCCTGTCCAGGGGTAGAACACGCCCGCCGCTATGGGTATGCCGGCCACGTTGTAGACCATCGCCCAGAACAGGTTCTGTTTGATCTTGCGCATGGTCATCCTGCTGAGTCGTATGGCGCGTGCCACGTCCAATGGATCGTTGCGCATGAGCACCACGCTTCCTGTCTCCATGGCCACGTCAGTGCCGCTTCCCATGGCTATGCCCACGTCCGCCCGCGCCAGTGCCGGTGCGTCGTTGATACCGTCCCCTACCATCAATACCGGCGCTTTCTTTTGCAGCTGCTCTATCTTGGCGGATTTCTGGCCAGGGTGCACTTCTGCGAACACGTGTTCTATTCCTGCCTGCGAGGCTATTGCCTTTGCAGTGCGCGTATTATCTCCGGTGAGCAGGTGGACTGTGATGCCCATTGATTTGAGTTGTTTTACTGCCTCAGGAGAGCTGTCGCGTAGCGTGTCTGCCACTGCCACCGCTCCGAGCGTGGTCTTGCCCGTTGTAAGGACCATGACTGTCTTTCCCTGGGATTCCAATGAAGATATGGTCTTGTTGTCGAGTTTCGCCCCGCTGGACGCTGCCCAGCGCGGGTTGCCGATGCGGATTCTCTTTGCGCCGACCTTTCCTTCGACGCCCTTGCCCGTGACGGATTTGAAGCCGGTCACGCGCGATAACTTGAGTTTCTTGGAACGAGCCGCCGCGATTATCGCCTGCGCGAGCGGATGTTCCGAGTCCTGCTCGAGGCTCGCGGCCAGGCGAAGCACGTCCTTCTCACCGGTTTTTCCCATAGGGATTATGTCCGTGACTTCTGGTTTGCCCTTGGTTATCGTGCCGGTCTTGTCGAAGACGACGTGCTTGACCTTGTGCAGTGTTTCCAGCGCGTCCCCTCCCTTGATCAGGATGCCCTGTTCCTGCTGGAAGGAGATGAACAGGATGAACCCGA
>CAYSVV010000117.1:0-1792 GCA_964434695.1 uncultured Methanosarcinales archaeon | reverse complement strand
GGACCTGCAGGGGAATCGTCTTGGTTTCGGCAGGGTTTACCGTTATGGTCTCGCTTCGTATGTCCCATTGTACTTCAGGGGTGTATATGTAGAATGTCTCGGCGGTTTTTCCGTCGTGGCTTATGCTGATGTTGAACGTTGCTATCTCGTTCTTGCGGACAGTGGCGCTGTCCGGTTCGATGCTCACCGTGTAGTCCAGGGCCACCACGCTCGCGGCGAGAAGGCACAGGACAACGACGAAAATTGCTGCTCTCATACGACACACCCAGGGTGTTCCCCTTTTTTTTTATTCCCTTGGGGGTATTTATACCCACGAGCGTTTATATATGTTGTGGTCGGGATTGTTGGAAGTTATTTATATCTTGACAGGCCAACGGTATTATGCGACATGTTGATGCGGGAATCGATTTCAACCAGGATTACCATGGCGGCACGGACCGGGTGGTCAGGTCCGGCCAGGTGCCTGTTTGTTCGTCCTGCGGCCAAAAGATGTTTCCGGCCGATGACCATGGTAGATTTGCCTGCATTTGTGATTTGACCAGGAGAACCGCTCCTCCGAAAGCCAAGAGTAACAAGGTCCCTGACTACATAGATTTCCCTCTCTGGCTTGTGGGGGTTTGCGAGACAGATGCGGGTTTCGATGAAGCTAGACATATTCTTGTCTACAAGCACGGTTTCGTGCCTTCTCCTGCTGAAGAAGACAGGATTGACCGCGCGTTGGTGATGCCACGGCCAGGAATTGATCTTGTGGAAAGGTTGAAGTCCGATAATTATGACGTTCGGGGTTGGGGATGGGGTTTGGGCAGGGCCAGGCTTGACAGGGATTATTGCGAGACTCGGGGAGGGCCTTCTTTCGAGTTCAAGTATTTCGCAGGGGAGGTTCCTTGGGATGTCATCGCAGCTAACCCGATGAAGCCGGCTATGGTGGAAGTGATAAACCTCCTGCGTCCAAAGAGATTTCTCGGATTGGATCTAAGGGATCATTCTCTGCCTGAAATCAACAATCCGTATTCTGGCTAGGCAATCCTGCTCTCGTGCCCTGTTTTCTCCACGCGTATCACGCAGTCCGCCACTGACTCCAGCTCGCTTTCGTGGCTGACCAATATTATCTGTGCAAGGCCGAGCTCCTCCAGCACTTCCCGAAGCTTGGTCAGCTGCTCGCTTGAGAATCCATCTGTCGGTTCATCCAATATCATGAGGCCGCGGGTCTCTATTGTGGTGACCAAGTCGTTTATCACCCTGTTGAGGGCCAGCCGGTAGGCCAAAGCAACAGCCGTTCTTTCCCCTCCGGAAAGATATTCATACTCTGTGTCGTGGCCATCCTGCTGCAATGTCACTCCGAAATCCCTGCCTATCCTGGCGCTCAAAGCGCCTTCTTCCAATAAAGTCGCGAACCAGTTGCGGAACAACGAGTCGAATTCGCGGTGCACTGCCGCGAGCACGTGTCCTTCTATGCTTGAAATGAGCGGAACGAACGTTCCGGTCACCCATTCCCGAAGCGCGTTCGTGCGATCCCTTTGTGACTTGACTTCTTTTAGCGTGGCGATGTCTTTGTCGACAGAATCGAGTCGAGCTTTTATCCCGTCTATCCGTTCCTTCGCGCGGGCGGAATTGATTGCCGCTTCCCTTTCCGCGCGTAGCGAGCTTTCGAGCACGGTTGAAAGCGCTAACTTCTCGTTCTCTATGCCTGTGTGCGACTTTTCGCGTTCCTTCAATGCGTCGATTTTATTCAACATCTCTCCGCGTTCGTTCTCCAGGTTCTTGATCTGCGTATCGAGCGAAAGGATGCGCA
>CAYSVV010000116.1:0-1794 GCA_964434695.1 uncultured Methanosarcinales archaeon | reverse complement strand
CCTGAGTTCAGCGATGACTTCCGGCACGCTTTTCAGCGGTTTGCCCATAACGCCGAAATACGCATCAACATATGCCGTTGGACGTAACGCCTTGACGCAAGCCAACGCCTGAGCGTATAAAAACCTTTCACTGTGCCCGTCAAGTTCTTCTTTCGTGAGCGGAACCCTTCCGTAGAAACGTACAGTGCCGTTCCTGACCAGCCTCTCGCGAATGGATGCGTACCTCTCCGCAAATGATGCGCTTGCCGAGTCCATTGGGTCCAGGTAGGCCAACAGTATTATGGGCGCGTCGATGCTGCCCTCGTCAGGGTTTCCGAGAGTCGGCATCTGCCGGGTCACATCAAGATAAAACCCTGTGAAGTCCGCCTCCTGGATTCTCTGCGAGAGGAACGGTTGCTTGTTGATCTGTTTCGCGTAGGTCCCGTAGGCGCCGGTCGCCATCAGCACCAGAATCAAGATTGATAACGCCATAATGGTCTTTTTCATTCAGCACCTGTTATTTTCGCGAGCTCATCCGCGCTTACGACGCCTGTCCAGGCGCTGTCGCCAGCGATTATGGCTGGTGTTTCATCGACGCCATAAAACGCCATTATGTGCTTCGCGACAGTATATTCCGTCTCGGCGTCCACAACGAAAGCCAACACTGTCGAATTGCTGCGGCTCTTGAGCGCGTCAAGCTCGATTCCTTGTCGTATGCAGGGCTCGCATCCGGTTTCGTAGAAGTAAAGTATGGGCCTCATGGGTAGTCCGCACTTGTTGTCGACCTGCCTGAAGAACACCCAGGCACGAACCGAGAGCTGGTTGTAGTCATCGCGCAAAGGCTCGAATTCCTTTGCCTCGTCAGGGTTGAGTGCCTCTAGTCGGGGTGGTAGTCTCGACCAGAAACTCTCAAAGTCGTACATTAGATTCTGGCTCAGGAATTTCAGGTAGGAACAGGCCTTTTCGTCCGGCAGCGTGTCCACGAAAATCCGCTCTGTCTGGGCGCTGTCCAGTTGCAGTTCTACCGCGCGTATCTGGTCTTTTATCTGTTCCTTGGCCAGCGTCACGCTTCCGTTTATCTGCTCCTTTGCCAGGAGCACAGTGCCGTTGGTGGTTTCGGTGATTACGTCGTGAGCGTAAAGTCCGCTGTACCATCCCGCCATGAAAAGAACGAGTGATGCGAGAAGCGCGACGGCAATCAACCCGGGTTTCGGGTTCATCCCTTCCTCCTGATTTTCTTCAGGCCGACAACGAAAAGGAAAACCGACCAGATTGCCAAGGGCAATATGAACATGGGGAACCAGGCAAAGAACATGATTGGTGTGAGCGCGTACAACAGCACGGTCAGCATCTTAACGTATTTGATTCTGAGTATGATCCATAATGGGAGGCTTATGCCCAGCACGAAGAACGTGCCTGCGGCGAGATAGAACAGTCCGATGCCCCCTCCTGCGCCCAAAGCGTAGTTGAAAAGGTTGATCCAATTGATGTCGACATTGTTGATCAGGTTAAGGAATGCCGCTCTTCCGACAAACCAGCTGAAGTGTGCTATGGTGGCTATTGCGCCCAGCAGCAGCAACAGCTTCATGTGGTCGGCGACCGCGGTTTCAAGCGTAACTTCGTTGAGCGGGTATGCACCTGGATTTTTCAGGAAATCCAGCCTTTTCTTGATTATTTTCAGCATTTGACATCCGCGCAGGGTACCCTTTTAGAACTTTACGGACTTATGGTTCCCGTCGGATAAATACTTAAATATGATTTCAGGGTCGGGGGCATTATGCGGTGGTTTCTTTCAGGCTTGGCTTTGGTACTGGC
>CAYSVV010000115.1:1052-1909 GCA_964434695.1 uncultured Methanosarcinales archaeon | reverse complement strand
TCTATGCGGATATTCCCGCTTATAACCTTACCTTCTCTTCTTTCTCTTGGGCTTGTCAGCCAATGTCTTGGCGAGCAATGGCAGCATCAGCAATAGCCCGGCTATAAGCAGTATGCCGACGTACATCTCAAGCTGCGATGCCAGAAGCACTCCCGCGCTTACCGCGAGTATTGTCTGTCCTAGAATATGAAGATCCACTCGCCTGCCGGTTTCGTGGCGGATGGCGGAATTATAGCGTTGAAGGAAATTCATTGCACACCTCTTTATGACGGGAAAACCCCACGAAACTATTTAAATGCTTCTGTGGGCACTCGAATATGTTGCTCGATAACAAGGAAACCGCGACAGTCGCCCATTGGCTCGGCAGGGTAATCAAGATGGATAGCCCGAAAACAACGGACTTGATGACTGCCTTTGACATCCCGGAGCCAGAGGCGAATGAACTGCTTTCGATGGCAGAAGCCAAGTTGCGCAATCTCAAGAATCCTTCTGTGCTTTTCGCCCTGCCCGATGACGTCCGTTTCGGCACACACGCCGCGGTCGCGGATTGGCGCGCGAAGCGCCTCGCCTGTGGCACTCTTATCGAGGCCGGCGCAGGAGTCGGGATGCAGACCGTCGCTTTCGCGAAGACCTGCAAGACCGTCATCGCCATAGAGAAAGATGCGAGGAAAGCGACCTACCTTCGCGCGAACGTGAAGGATCTCAAGAACGTGACAGTAATCACCGGCGACGCGATTGAAGTCATTGGTCAGTTGCCCAAACCCGACATTGTCTTTCTGGATCCTGAACGACCTGCCCAGGAGGAGAAGCGTGACGTGCTCACCAGTTTCTCTCCGTCGATTCCTGATTTCATAAAA
>CAYSVV010000115.1:0-1042 GCA_964434695.1 uncultured Methanosarcinales archaeon | reverse complement strand
AGCCCGTCGATAGCCATCGAGATGCCTCCGCACATGAAGAATATCGGCGTTGCCGAACTCGTCAAGGAGTGCGAATACGAGTACTTGTCTGTCGACGGCGCGTTAAGGAGGCTGACCGCCTACATCGGGCCATTGGCAAAGGCGAAACGGAGCGCTGTCGCGCTGCCCGAAGGCGAGAGCATTTCAGGTGACCCGACATCGGTGTACGTAGGTGCGAAGGCGCAAAACTATTTGTTCGAGGCAGATGAAGCCATATCCGCATCAGGCCTGGGCGCGCAGTTGTGCAAGGACGGCATTGGCATATTCGACCACGGCAGGCATTTGCTGCTCACCGGACCGCGTGTGGTAAAGAGCGCGTTCTTCAGGAACACATTCACCGTGCTATCCACCTGCCCTCCTGATGAGGCAAGCATAAAGTCCGCGCTCAAGTCAGCAGGTGCGTCAAAGGTCATACTCCGCGCAGGCGTGCCTTCCGACAGCTACTGGAAAGAGCGCAAGAAGTACGAATCAGGCCTTGACGGCAATCTTACCGTGCACCTATTTATTCTCGAGAAAGAGGCTGTTATCGCGAAGAAGCTTCCCGGCACCTTTTAAACCTTTAAGGTCTATATAGGAACGGGCTTATACCTTGAAGACATTGTATTCTCGGGGGTAGATTTCATGCTATCCGTTGATGGAATGAGCGAGGAAGAAGTCGCCGAACTCGTCGAGAAGCTGATTTACGGCGGCGAGGCCGATGTGCGCACGTCCGATGGACAGACAATGCACATAAGCGTAGACAAGATAGACCCCCGCACGTTGCAGCCCTGGGACGGCGACTGGAGCTGGTGAGTTCTTTGAATTAGACAACGTAGCCGGTAGGCCATCCTAGAGGAACGTTCACGTCTAAACCCAGAATCAATAATCGACCAGCTTGAACCTGACGTAAGCTCTTTTCGATTCCGCGCCAGTGAATATCTCGTATATGGGCGATTCTTCTATTCTGCGGGCGAGTTCGTTCTTGGCGCGATCCAACGATTTCTTGTCCTGTCTTTTTTTCTAT
>CAYSVV010000114.1:0-1958 GCA_964434695.1 uncultured Methanosarcinales archaeon | reverse complement strand
CGCTCAGCTTTTTGTTGCCCAGCCATTTCTGCGAAACTTCGGAGAGCTGAGGCTGGTCGACGGTGGCGATGTCCTGTTCTTCCCGAATCGTTATGTTCTCGCGCTTCGCCAGGTTCCTTCCTCTCTTGACGATGTCGAGTTCCTTCCAGTCTCCCTTGGTATTGTAGGTTTGTAGCGGTATGACTGGTTCATAGCCCATGCAGTTGACCTTGAAACCTTCTTCCCTCAAAGCGCCCGCGCATTTTTCGGAAACAGGGAGGAATGCGGCATGCGGATGTTCTCTCAAGAACTTTTGTACCATCACGCGGTAATTCTTGGGCGAGCAAATAGGGTCGCCCAAAGATATCTGCCTGCCACTGGGCGCGAAAACAGGATGCTTCACTGTCACGAATCCTATATATCCTTCATCGGCAACGAACTGCTCAAGACCGTCCTGCAAAGTCGCATAGGAGAAAGCGCCTCTTCCGTTCTCCCTAAGATGGTCCCAAAGCGTGCGAGTTGCTTCCAAGGTGGCAACCTCCACTATTTCAGGCCCCCACGTTCATTCCCACGTCCAATGCCACGGCGCTGGCCTTTTTGTGGGCGTAGTTCTTCTCGCGCAACCCGTTGAAGAAAGTCTCCATCAGGCCGTAGAAAAGCCCGCGGGTCATTATGACGCGCTGGCTGTCGGGCACTATCTCTGCGGTGCCGTCCCGTTGCCAAGGTGGCTCGGGAACCTGGAAGTAAGGGAAGTACCGTTCTTGGGATTTCCAGGCAGTGCCCTCGAAAGAACGGGGCTCCACTTCATCCTTGCTCAGGTTTGGGTCGAGTCTCACATTGTCCAGATGGAGGCATTGTTTCATGGTCTCCATCAACCAGGACATCTGGACAGGCACGGGATTTACCACGTTGTAGGTCATCTGTTTCCTGCCAGGATAATTGCGTATGGCGTCGAAAACGTTCGCCGCGTCGTCGATGGTGATGGTGTTGAGCGTGGTGGTGGGCTTGGCGCGTATGCGGGCGCCTTTGGCGTCGAAGTATTCGCCGCTCTTGTGCCATTCCCAGAACCCTTGCTGTCCTCCCAGTTTCCGGACCATCGCGAGGTAGAACCCGGTGCAATAGCCGTAGATCATCCTTGTCTCTCCTTCAGGATCGAGGGTCTTGCTGTTGCCGATAAGGATGCTCGGGCGGACAATCGTGAAAGGTACGCCGGCGTCGCGCACCTTGCGCTCGCAGGCCATTTTGGTCTCTTCATAGGGGTTCTTGTATAGGTGCGGTTCGAAATCGCTCTCGGGAACCGGCCTGTTCCTCTTGCCGAATACATAGGCGGTGCTGACGTAGAAGAAATCGTCCAGGTGCTTGCACTCGCGGGCCAGCACGAGCATATTCGTGGTGCCCTCGCAATTCACCCTTGTTATCTCGGGGCGTCGAGCCTCCTCGAATTCTGTGGAAGCGGCGCTGTGCCATATTTCATCTATGTCATTTGTGACGTGCTGGTAATCCGACAAGGACATCCCGCACCAGGGCTGCGTTATGTCGCCTTCAACAGGGCATATCCTCTCGTGCAGGCCCAATCTTTCCTGGAGATCAGCGGATCTTTTCGTGTTCCTCATCAAAAGATAGAACTTGTCATCGCTTGTTTCGAGGAATCTCCTAAGGAGCGCCCTGCCAAGGAATCCGCTACTGCCTGTTATCAGCACCTTCTTTTGCCTATTCATGTATTCGCCTCTTTGTTGTTTTCTTATCGTTTTCTTTTCTTCTTGCCAGACTTGAGCTTTTGTCGAAGCACGACATTCAGCGCGATGAGACCGACGAAAACCATCACCAGCAAGGTGGTGCTGTCGGATGACAGGGGAACGACGTCCAGGTTCTCGCCTTCTATGGGGACAACTACTTGCTTTGCAGCGCGTCCTTTGACTTTTATCGTGATATTCAGTGGTATCTCTGCCCTTTGCAGGCTTGCGCTCAGGAAAGGGCTT
>CAYSVV010000113.1:0-1986 GCA_964434695.1 uncultured Methanosarcinales archaeon | reverse complement strand
GACAAATATGCTGTGGCGTCTGTGGTAATCCGCGTCGTCTGATGGGTGTCAAGATACACGAGCTCTGTCCATCGACCGAGCTTGAGTTTTCAGGCCTTGCCGGCAAGAAGGTGGCGGTTGATGCCAGCATCTTCCTCTATCAGTTCCTCGCGACCATACGCGGGCCGGATGGCTCGCTATTGACTGACAGCAAAGGCAACGTCACTTCCCATCTCATCGGCCTGCTAGGCAGGACGACCACGATGATGCGCGCAGGGATATTGCCTTGCTATGTCTTTGATGGCAAGCCACCTGACTTCAAGCGCGCTACCATAGAGCAGCGCGCCAAGCTCAAGGCCGAGGCGCGCCGTCTTTACGAAGAGGCCGAAGCCGAGGGCGACACCGAGGGTATGCGCAAGTTCGCAGGTCGCACCACCAAATTGACTCCGGAGATGACTGCCGAGGCAAAAGAGCTCATAGCCGCGCTCGGACTGCCAGTAATCCAGGCACCTAGCGAAGGTGAGGCCGAGGCCGCCTTCCTCGCCGAAAAGGGCAAAGTCTGGGCGGTGGTGAGCCAGGATTCGGATTCCTTGCTGTTCAAGGCGCCGCGTCTTGTCAGGAATCTGGCCGTGTCCGGCAAGCGCAAGCGCCAGGGCGTGCTTGCCTATGAGGAAGTGAAGCCACAGTTGATAGAACTCGACAAGGTGCTTTCATCCCTGGGCATAAGCCATCGCCAGCTCCTCGCGCTTTCATTGCTGGTTGGCACTGACTACAATCCTGGCGGCGTCAAGGGAATAGGTCCGCAGAAGGCACTCAAGCTCGTCAAAGAGCACGGAGAGGATTTTGACGCCATATTCTCGGCCGCGAAGTGGAGCGAGCACAATGAAGTTGACTGGAAAGACATAATGGCGGCGTTTGACGATATGCCTGTCGAGGATGTCGAGCTTGTCTGGAAGCGTCCGGATGAAACCCGGATTCGCGCGTTATTGGTGGAAAAGCATGATTTCAGCGAGGAACGTGTTCGGCGTGCTGTTGAGGGAATAGCGCAACAGCACACGAAGCGCGCGCAGACCGGCCTGGGGGCTTTCCTTTGATCAAGAGTTGGCGCGAGGCTAGCCGGAAGATCCTGACCTTGAAGGAACAGGAGAAGATGCGCGCCAGCTACGATGTTCTCGGCGATATAGCGATAGTTGAGATTGCGCGCGGTCTCGAGAAGAAAGAGACCCGCCTAGGCAAACTCCTGCTTTCGCTCCATCCTAACATCAAGGTCGTGGCAAAGAAGAGGGGCGGTCACACCGGTCGCTTCCGAAGGCAGCCTTTGAAAATACTCGCGGGCGAGAGTCGTCTCGAGACAACGCACCGCGAATCCGGCGTATCGATGTGCCTTGAAGTTTCAACCTGTTATTTCTCGCCGAGATTGAGCGAGGAACGGTTACGCATTTCGCGTTTGGTCAAGAAGGACGAGCGCGTGCTCGTGCTTTTCGGCGGTATCGGGCCTTTCGCATTGGTTATCGCGAAGCACGCCAAGCCAGCTAGGGTGGACAGCGTCGAGCTCAATCCTGCTGCGCACAAGTATGCCGCGCTGAACGCGTCCAGGAACAAGCTCAACGTTGTTGCGATAAAGGCTGATGCAAAATCCTTCCTTTTGCGTTGCGCGAAGGCAGGCGTGAAATACGACAGGATACTGCTCGCCTGGCCAGGACACGCCGCGCCTTTCCTGCCTGCGGCGATCAAATGCCTGGCTCGCGCCGGTGTTTTACATTACTATGATTTCGCTGAGCAGGGAAAGTTCGACGTGGCTTCGGTCAAAGTAAAGTCCGCCTGTTCAAAGTCCAAGCGCAAATGCAGAATCATTCGTGTTGTGACCTGCGGCCAGAAGGAGCCGAGAGTCAACCGTGTTTGCGTGGACGTGAGCGTATCCTAGGGTAGCGCTTTTGACAACAATTCTGTTTTGTATTTCCTGAATTCTTCGGGCGTGTAGAACCGTCCGGTGGCTATTCTTACGTC
>CAYSVV010000112.1:0-2025 GCA_964434695.1 uncultured Methanosarcinales archaeon | reverse complement strand
CCCACCTCGGGAACCGTACGGTTCCTCGGGGAAGATCTGGCTGCCCTGGACGATAAGGAACGCGTGATTTCCAAGGAGCTCAAGACAGTCAAGACCGACACCAAGGTGCTTCGTGGCGAGGAGACCGCCATAGCCAAGCGTGTCGAGACGCTCCAGAAGATAGAACACGATTACGCTCACAAGAAGCACATATTCGACAGGATGGCGACCGAATTCGAGGCTCGCGAAAAAGATCTGCATAAGCGCGAGGCGCTTGTTTCGCGCGCGATGCACGACGTCGACAAGGCGAAGACGCGTTACGAATCGGCTTACAACAAGATAAAGGCCGCCAAGGAATTGCGTGCTGACATCGTCATGCTCGAGAAGAAGAGGGACATGCTATCGAAATCCGTGGAGAAATCAGCCAAGAAACTCGTCGCGCTGGCGCATCCTAAAGAGGTCGAGGCAGTCAGGCGCGAAATCCACGGTAAGCCCAAATCCAAGAAAGCGGCTGTGAAGAAGGTCAAGGAGCACGTCAAGCATATCGTCCACGAGAAGCACGATTCCGCGGCCGACCTGGTCGAGCAGGCCAGGGCGTTGTTCAACCAGAACCGCATAGACGAGGCCAAAGACACAATAGCCAAGGCCGAGAAGGCTCTTGGAAAGATCAAGGGCGAGACAAAGAAGAAGTTGAGCTACGACATCTGGGACATCAAGACAAATCTTCGCCTGGCCTCGCTCGGATAGTTTCGCCGGTCTCGAATTTCACCGCCAACATCTTTTCGGCGACCTCAATGGCCGCCTTGCAATGCGAAGAAAGCTCGCCTTTGACCTCGCCACCGGATAGCGCAAGATAGGGCATTAGTTGGTCCGAAAGATGGCCGTCCATGACATCGCCCGCGCGTATCATTCTCTCGAGTTCGAAAGCGGCCTGGCTGCCCGCATCCTCCGGCATCCCCGCAAGAAGCTGGCTCGTGCCTATCCGAGGAGAGTTGTCGTTTATCTCGCCATCTGAGAATATCGCCCACAGGGTTATGCCTCCACCAGGCGAGTCTGAAGCGCTGTACTCGACACGTATGTCGACCGGAACACCCATCGCTTCGAATCTTATCCTCGCGGATTCCGCCATGAGTTCCGCCGCTCTTTTCTTGGACAATGACGCGCTGGCGTGCGCCACTCCTTTTATCGCGAGGAGCCTTCCCCTGGAGGTCCTTTCAATGCGTTTCGCCGCGAGCATGGGAACGAACCTTTCCCAGGACGGCTCGATCGAACGTTTTATCGCCGGGACGATTTTTAGCTCGATTACGCCCCCACCCGCGGGATAATAACCGCGTTTCTCGAGCGAAAGCTCCGCTTTCGAGCAGAACCTGCGCGCGCAGGGAAGGAAAACCTCGCGCCAATAATCGAAAGGAGGTGACCAGGGGACGTCTGTTCCGCCCCTGATGCGCAATATCACTGTCTTCTCTGCGAACATCGCAGGAATCAGGGCCGCCTGCAGCACAAGCGTGCAAGAACCGGCTGTTCCTACATCTATGTCGAATTTGCCGCCGGATATCTTTCCTGGGCGGAACGTCAGTGATGTCGAACCCTTATCGGCGCCATCCACATCCGCGCCGCAGATCTGCGCGCAGGCGCGGACAGCCGCGAGGTGCTGCGCTGCCAGACCAGGGTTAGGCTTGTCCTTCCGAATGTTTTCGACGGTGATTTCCTTGCCGGTTAGCGCGGAAAGGGCGACAGCAGTACGCAATACCTGCCCACCGTGCGCGCCGTCGATTATCATATTGAAAAAACCAGAATAAAAAAACAAAAACTAGACGTCTAGGGACTCTATCGCGTCAAGATCGCTGCCCAGATTATCAAGATCCGAGCTGTCGATAGTATCAAGCCCGCTTATCTCTTTGTCAAGGGCGTCGATATCTGCCTGACTCACTTCAGTTTTTGAAGATGAAGTGTCTGTCGAGTCATCATTGATTGTATCTGCGTCGTCAAGCTGTTTAGTGGACGAGCAAGCCGCCACCAGGAACAGGACAAAAACGACCGCTAGTA
>CAYSVV010000111.1:0-2198 GCA_964434695.1 uncultured Methanosarcinales archaeon | reverse complement strand
CTGCTCCGACGAGGAGCACTGCGGCGTCCGCCTGGGCGGCACCAGTGATCATGTTCTTGATGAAGTCTCTGTGTCCAGGTGCGTCTATGATGGTGAAGTCGTACTTGGGCGTCTGGAACTTCTTGTGGGCGAGGTCGATCGTGACTCCACGCTCGCGCTCTTCCTTCAAGTTGTCCATGACGAAGGCGAACTCGAAGCTCGCCTTGCCCAACTGCTCTGCTAATTCCTTCAACTTGCGCATTTCCTGCTCTGGAATCGCGCCTGAGTCGAACAACAATCGTCCGACCGTCGTCGACTTACCGTGGTCGACGTGACCTATGAAAACAACGTTTATGTGCGGCTTTGCCCTTGCCATTGGAACCCTCCTCTTGACTTCCTATTGAATTTGCAGGGAATTGCACCTATTTATAAAGGTTTGCCCGCGGTGCCATTTGACTGCCAGTTCAGCGTCGGTGAAGAAAGCGCTATCTCTTCGAGACGGCGCCATTCGAGCTGGAAAGCGTCCTTCTTGTCCTGCGCTCGTGATGCGCCGATATTTTTCAGCCGGGCGGTCAGAGTCGGCCTGTCGCAGAGATTGTACCTGTGGTTCATGTCGAGCAGAGCGATGATTTCGCGCTTGACCTCTATCGGCGTTTGCTCGAGACCGTCGAGGAAGTAGTAGTCCCTGCTGTTGACCGCATAGTTGCAGAAGTCCTTTGCCAACATCAGGTACCTTGCGTTCCGATTGGCCTGCCTGCAGAGCATCCTCGCCAAAGGCGGAGCCACGGAGAATATCACTGGCGGCGAATTCGCGACCAACGTTCCGCAGAATGCCAATTCCTTGTTGTCCAAACCCTGTTCCACCGCTTCCGCCAAGCACAGACGTCCGCGCAGGCAGTTCCGAATCCTTGATGAGTGGCGGAATCCACCTATGCTGTGGTCGTTGGCTGCCGTCTCGAGGAGTTCCTTGTCGGTTATCCTGACTCTGGAGAACCCCTTGGTTCCGGCCGCTTTGATCAGCTTGTTGGCGAAATACTCGGAGACCTCAGTGGGCTGCTCGCACTCTATGCGGACCATCTCGTCGATGGCGGTCAACGCGATCTCCTTGTGCCGACCATCGGGGTACGCTTGCGCCAACGTCTCCATCGCTTCGGCACATACTTTGTTCCTCATCAAATCGTTGACCGCGCGCATTGGTGCCGAGCCGCGCTGCAGGTATTCTCCCAGGAGCCCTTCGCGACGGGCCAGGGCGATGTGCAATCGCAGGTTTTCGTAATCGTTAGACAGACTCCTGATGGCATTGGACAACTGCAGACGACGCAAGCTCTTAACCGACCATCCTCTACTGCCGTAATCCAGCGTGGTGGGCAGGTTGGCCATCGTGGTGTACACAATGAAGCGCATATCCTTGGGCGTCCTCGAGAATATCTCGTCCAGGGGGCGTATGACGTAGTCGTGCAGCCTTCCGACCGGATCGCTGACGCCCATATCCCCTATGATTTCGTTCGCCGTGCCCGTGAATTTGCGTATCGCGTCGTCCATCCCTTTGTATCCGTCGCGGTGCTTGCCGAGAGTATCGAGGAAAGACTCCTTGACTTCATAGCGGCTCTTGGGCTTGCAGGACTTGGCGGAATCGGCAAGATGACGCAGGGTGGAATCGACCACCACGTTCATTATGGAATTCTGGACGTCCGTTACTGCCATCGCGGGCGGTATTCCTGCGATACTTAAAACCGTTTCCACTCTGGAGTAGGTTATATTGTTGAAAGCTCGTACTTGCCGTGGGTTGTTTGCCGGACCAAAGACGGGCAGTCCATCATCAGGCAACGCATTGCCTGACGCATCCTGTTCTTGTCCTTCCAGACCTTCAATTCCAGGACGCTCACGCCTTGCTCCACGTGGTCGGCGCATACCGACAGTTCATCGTCCTTCGCCACGTCGCGACAGAAGCGGATCTTGTCGGCGCCGTCGGCCAGGTAAGGTAAGGTCAAACTTTTTCCAGGGCAATCCTCGATTTCGTTCAGCTTCTCCGGGAATACATCTTGCCTTATGGCCAGGTAGAACTTGTCCTTCTTCATCGGGAAATACCGACACTGGTCCAGGCCGGCGCGATACTCCCTCGCTCGCGTGTAGACAACTTGCAGCGAGTCCATCCATTCTCTGTTGGTTTTTTCTTTCTCTTTAGGTGAGGATTGCCGATGGCACAGCCTTGTCTTGAC
>CAYSVV010000110.1:0-2336 GCA_964434695.1 uncultured Methanosarcinales archaeon | reverse complement strand
GGCAAGATAAAGATGAAGTGACCGCTAGTCATTCTCCCGGAACGGTTCCAATTTCACCGGAAACGGCGCGGATTCTTGCAGGCAACGCATTTGAAGAATTGCCGCATCAATATGAGCATGTCACCTGGAACAACTGCAAACGCAGGAATTCAGCGCGAGGGTTGCCTGAAGAACCATTCCCGGATACCATAGAGGAAGCTCAACGTGTACAACACCGTCGCGAAGAACACTCCCCATTGCTTGTTGATGATGCTCGTGTAGAACCAGAAGGGCTGCACGAAAAGCCCCACGACGAATCCCCACTTGTTGCGCTTCGCCACCATGAACAACGCCACCGCGCTGAATACTGCGATTATGGGCTGGACCATGAGGTCCAGTGTGTGCGCGTCCATCACTTCTTTCCTTTGGCAGGTTTAGAACCCTTGGCCGGCTTTGCCTCGGCCTGCTCGAATGGCTTCATTGTCGGGAAAGGTATTATGTCGCGTATGCTCGGTTGTTCTGTAAGGAATATTATCATCCTGTCGAGTCCCATGCCAAGCCCTCCTGCCGGAGGCATTCCGTGGTCTATGGCTCGCAGGAAATCCTCGTCCATCGGGTGCGCTTCCTCATCGCCGCCGGTGAGCTGCTTCGACTGTTCTTCCAGCAATTGCCGCTGTATCACCGGGTCGTTGAGTTCTGAATAGGCATTGGACACTTCCATTCCGCAGATGAATGACTCGAAGCGTTCTATCAGTCCTTCCTCTGTCCTGTGCGCCTTGCACAACGGCGTGGTTTCCTTGGGATGGTCGATGATGTGCGTCGGCTGGATAATCTTGGACGAGGCCAGCTTGTCAAATATCTCGGCTATCAATTTGCCGCGGGTGACCTCTCCGTGAATTTCGAGCTTGTGCTTCTTCTGCAGTTCCTGAAGTCCCTTGTCGTCCAGAGTATCAACATCGATGCCCGCGATTTCCTTTATCGCCTGCTTCATTGTCAGGCGCTGCCAGGGCGCTTTGACATCCACCTTGTTGCCCTGCCATTCAAAGACCGTATTCCCATTCGCCGCGAGAGCGGCTGATTCATAGATCTCTTCGCACAGGATCATCATGTCGTTGTAGTCCGCGTAGGCCTTGTAGATCTCGACCATAGTGAATTCAGGATTATGCGTGGTGTCTATGCTTTCGTTCCTGAAGCATTTGGATATCTCGTAGACCTTCTCGAAACCGCCGACCAGCAATCTTTTCAGGTACAACTCAGGAGATATCTTGAGGTACATCTTCATCTTGAGCTCGTTGTGCGCGGTGACGAAAGGACGCGCGTTGGCACCACCATAAATCGGTTGCAATATCGGTGTCTCCAATTCAATGAAACCTTCGGAATCAAGTCTTTCGCGCACTGCCTTGAGTATTTTCGAGCGCTTCTTGAATACCTCGCGGACTTCAGGAGACATGGCCATGTCCAGGTATCTCAAGCGATACTTCTGCTCGATATCCTGGAGGCCGTGCCATTTGTCAGGTAATGGCCGAATTGATTTGGATAATATCTCGAACGCATTTACAAGAACAGTGAGTTCGCCGGTCTTGGTAGTGCAGAGCTCGCCTTCTGCGCCGAGGAAGTCGCCCATATCGACTAGTTTCAGATCTCCGAAGGACGCCAAAGCATCTTCCTTGAACCAGAGCTGTATGCTGCCGCTTTCGTCCGCCAGCTTCGCGAACGCTATCTTGCCCAGGTTGCGCAGTGCCATCAGCCTGCCGCAGACCTTCACCTTCTTGCCAAGCATAGTCTCAGGAGCGATGTCCTTGCTCTCAGAATGAAGCTGTCCAGCGGTGTGCGTCCTGTCGTATCGATAGGGATAGCCTTTGCCAGCCTTGACAAGTGTGCTGCGCTTGGCCTTCCTTTCCGCGATGAGTTCTTCCTCGCTTGGCATAGGACAGGTGTGACTTAACTGGTTTTTAAAGATGTGTGAGGATATATGGTGCGAAACGCTTATTAATACTGATTTTTCGCTATGCCTCTGAATCACAATGATTAATCTGATTAAACAACTGGCAGGATTCCAACGCCCGCTCCCGCCGTTCGAGGATGGGAAGGATGCGGCGACCTATGCTCTCTTCACTATTTACGACGCTGAGAGAAGCGTCCGGTTCAGCGAGCTCGCCCTTAAAATGAGGGATTATGACCGCCAACGAGCAATGGCCGCGCTCGAAGCACTTTGCAGCGCCGGTGCCGCCACCGTAAGCGGACCTGCCCACGATCGGGCATTCCGGTTCAAAGGCAAGGGCACGCGCTATGACTATCTGCCACTGATACCGCATACTGTTACCACCCACCAATAACATTTATTCTAAACGTTTATA
>CAYSVV010000109.1:0-2360 GCA_964434695.1 uncultured Methanosarcinales archaeon | reverse complement strand
GCAGTTCAATGTCGCTGACCGCGTGGATGAACTTGCGTTTCTCGTGTTGCGCTTCCCGCCATATTTCCCTTAAAGAGTCCTTCCTGATAGTGTTTGCCATAAAACGAATATGGTTCGGGGTGGGATATGCTTGGCGATGGAGCGTCTTGTGAAGATGACAATTCAACTTAATCGGCTTTAATACCGTGAAATCCCTTGTAATGCGGTCTAACGAAAAATATTCAAAGTGTCTTGTGAGAATTTCCGGAAACCCATTTCTTGACGAGATATAGCGCCCGGCAGTCGTCTTCGTTGTATTCGATGATTTTGTCGATCAAGGCTTCATCAGCTGTTTCGACATATTCGTGGAACAGCGCCATGGCGTCAGTCGCATCAGAAACCCCTTTCCATTTGTGCCCAAGAGCGCCCGCGATGTCCTTCAAGGAGTAGGTCGTTGTGGGCGGGGCAACGCATCGTTTCATCACCTGCAATATATCGGTCATCCTTTTCGTGATGCTCTTCGCGTCGTCGCCAGCCCATCTCTTAAGCACGTCCTTCTCCCTGGGAGCGTAATGGAATATCGGCGCGTCAGGCCATTTCTTCAGGAACGCGATGGCATCAGAGGCGAGCTTTTCGCTTTCGGCAGGGGACTTGGCAGTGAAAACGTGGAACGTTCCCTTTCCTTTCTCCACCATAAGGATTCCGCAGACAGCGTCATGATGGCCGCTCTCAAGTTCAGCGCCCTCCAGGTCGATGTATAACTCGACGTCAGCGGAAGGCACGTTGATGTCCCGCAGCACTATGAACTTCTTCTCTCGGAAAGCGACAGCGCACTGGCGTATCTGCTCGAGCTTGGTGTCGGCGATTTCAGGAACTGATTCCGCGACCGCGAGTTTAGCTGTCGTGTCTATACCTGCTGCCCGGAGAAATGCCTGCCTGTCGCTGCCGACGTTGGCAACCTGGCTTATGTCATCCATCTCCGCAGCCATCTTTTTGCAATAGGACTTGTAAGGTTCCTCGACTGACTTCAAATCAGGATGGGGCATAGGTGATTTTTCGAGCGAATGCGCGGCTTCGATCGCGGCGTCTAGTTCGGCCAGATACACCGCGGCAACTACCTTCTCAGAACGAGGACCTTCTTCGCGCCACACTATGTAGCAATGCTTTGGTTCGTATTCCTGGACCTGACTTATGGCGCGATGGCATAACGCCATCCTCAGTAGATGCTGTTCGCCCGGAGATTTGGCAGTGGTCACCTCGTGGACGACATAGTGCCATTTGCCGAAGACGCTCTTGTGGGTTTCTTTCCGGACGAGGACATCTGCCTTGACATCGATTCCGTCGGCTGACAAAGGTGCCTGCAGTATCACTCCTGCGCCTTCCTTCATCAGCGCGAGCGCGTGACTTGCATCTTTGGCAGTAATGGGTTCGCCGATGGTCTTCGCGTAGCTATTTGCGAAATTCCTTCCTCTCTTCAACAACCAGGTTCCGAAAGGCGACATATCGTCGCGCTGGGCGTCGTGCAGCGAGCACCACGCCATGAACGGCTTTTTGCGGGCCCAGAGTATTGTTTCCGAACGCATATCCCGGGAAAAACAGTCCTGTTTTTAATCCTATTCAGCGCCTTTGCGCATATTGGCGAAAACCCAGAGCGCCCCTACTATTCCTATGAAGAGTACGACGAATGCCAGGTAAAGAGTGGTCTTGTCGTGGAGTATGTCCACGGGTTCTTTTTCAACAGGTTTCGCGATTGGAGCGGTGGTGTTGGCAGGAGTCGGTTTTGGCGCGGGCGCGTCCGCCGCTGGCTTCTGTGTCTTTGCAGGAGCTTTGGTGGGGGTTCCGGACGTGAAAGTCACGTTGTATACTGATGATATGTGCTGACCGAATTCAGTGTCATAGGAGAATGTCATCCAGACTAATTCGGCGGCGTTATTGAACGGGATTTTGATGTCCGAGATATAGGCCTGTTCCAGCTTCCCAGGCAGCAGGGTTATGACTGGTGCTTCCGCGAACTGCAGTGTCGGGGCAACAAAAAAGACCGTCGCGTTGTACATCGTGATGTCTGCCTTGTTGTGGACATCAACGCTGAGGCGCGACATTCCAGGCACGTCGATCTTCTGGTTCCCAAATGTCCTCAACTCGACTTCGGGCGGAACAACGGTGATATTGATTCTCTTCAGGTCGGTTATCTTGGTGCTCGCTATTACCCAGGACGAATCGATGCGCACCGAGGCGTTCGGAGTTATCCTTGGCATTATGGTAACGGTGAAGTTGCGGCTCTCATTGGAGGCGATCTCTGCTCGAATCGTATTGTTCGAAAGGTCTGCCCTGTCGCTGGACAGATCCAACTGAATCGGAATCTTCTCGGATCCTTCATTGGT
>CAYSVV010000108.1:0-2370 GCA_964434695.1 uncultured Methanosarcinales archaeon | reverse complement strand
TGTATGAAGAAGACGAACTTGTCGAGGCCATAGTCGACAGGCACGCGGATGTCTAGAAATTGACAGAATTAGGTTTCGAAGACAAGCTGAGCAATCCGATAAGACGAGGACGCAGATATCTCGAGACAATGACTCCAGTGAACATCAAAGGACTGCAGCTGCTGAAAGGCGACTCGCCTACGGGCCAGTTTACAATGAGCAGAATACAATCCAAGATACACTCCACCTTAGGCATCGACCAAACCCTCGACATAGACCCGGAAGACAGCGAGGACCCAGCCAGGTTCCTTCTGCCAGAATACAAGAAGGCCACCGAAATAGGGTTCCATCATATCGCATCACTCCTGCCTGGCGGAATAGCCACTCAGACCGAACCCAAGATATTGAGCAGGAACAAGGTGTTGCTGCTGAGAAACGAGAAAAACACCCCTCTCTACGCGCTCAAGCTCATAGACTCCGAGGAAAGGGCACGGAAAGAGTTCGAGGCGTTGCAAAGATTAGCCCGGGAAAAAGGATTCATACTTCCCATCACAGACCTGGTGCCGATAAAGGAGGGCAATGTGACGCTATGGGCACTGGCCTATCCCTACGCGCACGCGTCCAAGGCAGACATCACCAGCAGAATAATACAGACGTCGGCGATACACTCAACCAAATCGCTTATGACCATGCCTGGCTATCAGAACTGGCAAGGACAACCACTGCAACAAGTACGCAGGGACATAAAAGACGACACCATATTAATCGTCGACAAACTCGGCCAGGAATACGAAGCCGCGGCAGACCGGTTGAGACAGGACGCCCGCTGCCCCATACACTCAGACGCGAAGCAGGACAACTTCTTGGGCGACAATCTCATCGACCTCGAATCCATGAAGCACGGCCATCCTGCCATCGATTACGCGATGATAGCGCTGCAAGACGAAAGGATTGACGCTGACGATACCGATACTTTCTCCCGCGAGCTAAAAAGGTTAAAGAAAAGGGACAACAGGATACAAGATTGCACCCCGCAGGAAATCGCTGACGCCGCCATAGTCGGCGCGTTCAAGGAACTGGGGGGACTGCACACTCGTAGCAAGACGTTCGGGTGGGACTCGCGCCGGCGAAAGCAGAAACATCAACTGGCGTCATATCTGGGCGACGTGGCGGTCAACAAGGGACTACTAAACAAGAACCCCTACGACCCTCGAACTTAACATATACGCGTCCGAGACAAGAAGCGCGGTTTTCGCATCGAGTCTGCCTGATGATTTCTCAAGCACACCCAACCGATCATTCGCGGAGAAAGCCATCTTCGAATCACCTTTGACTATGGCGGCGTGCAACCGACGCAACAATTCCTCGACTTCGGCAACAACGGGAAGCCTCTTTCTTGAGGAAGCGAGCCCGGCCGCGTGGACAGAAACCTTCTCCAGAACGGCCACGAGAGTGTAATATTCGAAAGCGCGGTCTTTCGCGAACACCTTCAGATGAATCATGCGCTGGCAGTAATCCCGGAGACGCATGACCTGGCGCCGCAATCCTTCCGCCTCGGCAGGATCCTGGCACTTCAGTAGGTAGCCCGCGGTGACGAACATCTTGCCAAGCACGCCGGGCAGGCTGTCGAAATCGTCGGCTATTGTATTGCGGATCTTTATTCGAGTAGGAGATTGCTCCACTATGACCAGACCCATCAGCGAAGCCACCACTTCCTCGATGCTGGACAATGAAAGCCCGCTACCCACGAGCACTATTTCATCATAGCCCCGACGGTAGGCTGCGGAAAGAGCGGTGCGCACTCGGGACTTGTTCTGGCCGGAGACGTCAATCTCCCGGCTCCGCATATCAGCGCCCCGGGCGCTTATGACCAGCTCATCGCCGTCCTCGAGCACCTCGAGTTCGTCGCCGGGTCGCAGCTTGCGTTGCTCTGTCCATGCCTTGGGCAGGTACATGGTGAGCCCGCCGCCACCCTGGCGTATGACCTTGCGTTTCATGGGCATGGAGACATGCCTCCGATATATGATGTTTTCGGTTTCTGATATCTGTGATATCATTAATACCAAAAAGATATTACAAATCCTGGCAATATACTCATCTCGAGTGGAGGAATCACTATGGAAAACTACGATTCGACTTCGGAGATGAAAAAATCATTCGCGGCGGCGCTGCACAGGAAACTGGAAGCGGACAATAGAGAACTTCGGGCGCGAAACGACGCTTACGCAAAAACCGCCGAGAGCGCGCCTTACCTCGATAATGAACAGGCAGCCCGGGCCTGGCTGGAAAGCGCGCCCGAACCCTACAAGCCAATAATGGGCAAGTTGCTCGAGGAAAGACTGAGCGTGATATGCGAAAAGCCAGCGTCGTTGGTATTGCAACTACCGGTCG
>CAYSVV010000107.1:0-2385 GCA_964434695.1 uncultured Methanosarcinales archaeon | reverse complement strand
CAGCAACCCTTTTGCCCCGAAAGAGGAACGCAGGTTCCGGTAAATCGACTCTGTAATGAACGGGCAGACAGGAGCGAGCAGTTGCAGCGAGCGCACCAGTGCGCTGAACGCGGCGAACAGCACCACGACGCGGCCTTCATCATCGTTGGTCTTGTCTCTCACCATCTGAACGTAGACGCGTGATGTGTCGAGGATCAGGCGTTCGGCCACTCTAGGGACATCGTCCAACTCGTATTCCTCAAAGAACTTCGTGACTTTCAAAGTGGCGCTTTCCACCAAAGATGCGAGGTGTTCCTCGGGGATGTCAAAGCCGGCGCGCATCTCTTGGGCATCCAGCTCGGCCGGATTGAAGCCAGAGTTCTGCGCCAGGTCCAGCACCAGGTTCTGCAGGTTCCAGAGCACCATCAGCGAGCGCTTGCGGTTCTCTATCTCCTTCCAGGAGAATGCTACGTTGTTGCCTGCATCTATGGTGCTGAGGTAGAACCTCATGGTGTCGGCGCCGTGCTTGTCTATGATGCTATAGGGAGAGATGATGTTGCCCAGGGACTTGCTCATCTTCACGCCGTCAACGCCCTGCAACATTCCTGTGCAGTAGACGTTGGCGAAGGACCGTTTGCCGGTAACAATGGCCTGGCAAAGGGTGAGCATATAGAACCAGAGTCGTACGTGTTCTTTTCCTTCAAGTACCATGTCTAGGGGGAACCTGTCCTTGATCAGGTCCTCTCGTTGAGGGTAGTAGAAACAAGCCCACTGCGTGACTCCGGAATCAACCCAGACATCTATGATATCCTCGAAGCGCTTCATGTCCTTGCCGCACTTAGGGCAGCGCAGGAGCACGCCGTCGATCCAGGGCTTGTGCAGGCTCTCGGGAACGGCAGTCGTCGCCTTCTTCTTGAGTTCGGCGATGCTGCCGATGACCTCCAATTCGCCGCATTTCTTGTCAGAACATTGCCATATGGGGACAGGCGTTCCCCAGACGCGCTGCTTGGTGATACTGTTGTCCCGGAGATTGGTGATCCAGGCGCGGAAGGAATCTCCCATCTGCTTGGGAACCCAGCGCACGGACTCGTTGTTTTCGAGCATCAAAGGAACCAGGTCCTCTGCCTTGAAGAACCACTGTTTGGTCTTTCGGAAAATTATCGGGTTGCGGCATCTCTCGCAATGGGCGTACTCGTGCTTTATGGGAGTGCTCGCGATGAGGAAGCCGTCCTCCTCCATTATCTTCACGATCTTCTTGTCGTCCGTCTTTGCCTGCATTCCCTTGAATATGCCGCTTTCCTCGTCGAACAGTCCATTCTCATTGACGGTATTGAATGGCGGCAGGCCGTTGCGGTAGCCGATCTCGAAATCTTCGGGACCGCAGCCAGGAGCGCAGTGCACCAGGCCCGAGCCCGCGCTCGTGTCGACATACTCGGTTGAGAGCAGCACGGTGTGTACCTTTGGGTTCTCGGACTTTAGCTTGGCCAGCGCAGGTATTTTCGACAGCCAGGGATGGACGTATTCCGTGCCCTCGAGCTTGTCGCCGGTGAAAGATTCCAGGATCTCGAACTTCTTGCCCAGCAGTCCGGCGATGAAGACGTTGGCGAGCACCTTGGCGACAACCCAGGTTTCACCCTCGACCTTCGCCCGGACATACTCAACGTCAGGGTTCACCATTATGGCAAGATTCAACGGGATGGTCCAGGGAGTGGTGGTCCAGATTATCAGGAACTCATCCTTGTCCTTGACCTTGAACTTGAGGAAAATGCTGTTGTCCGTGACTTCCTTGTATTCCTGCTCGTGCTTGGCCAACGCCGTGGCACAGGACGCGCACCAGGAAAGCGTGCGCTCGCTCTGGTAAAGGCGCTTGTTCTCGTGGGCTTTCTTCACGAACCACCATTCGGTCTCCATGAACTCGTTGGTGATGGGATAGTAAGGGTCGCTGTAGTCCATCCAGACGCCCGAGCGAAGCAGGTCCTTGTCCATGAGCTTCGCCATCTCGGTGGAGAAGGTCTCGCACTCTTTCGCGAAGCGCTCGAAGCCGAACTTTGCGATGGCTTCCTTGTCCTTGAGGCCGAACTTCTCCTGTACCTTGTGTTCGGTGGGCAGGCCGTGCATGTCATAGCCGGCGCGGTCCCAGACGTTGAAACCCGCCATCCTGCGATAGCGCAAGGCCATGTCCTTGAGCGCGTGGTTCCAGGCGTGGCCCATATGCAGCTTGCCGCTGGTGTATGGCGGACCCTGGAGGAACGTCCAGTTCTTGCCCTTCTTGTTCCTGTCCTTGAGGTTGGCGTAGACGTTCGCCTTCTCCCAGAAGGACATCACCTCGGGCTCGACCTTGATAGGGTCATATTGGGCCATGCATTGCGGCTGTCAGGACAGGCTTAAAAAGCTTGAGGGTTGGTC
>CAYSVV010000106.1:0-2449 GCA_964434695.1 uncultured Methanosarcinales archaeon | reverse complement strand
CTCGTCCTATCCCAAACGCTATTCCGCTTTATCACGCCTGATCAAGGGAGATACGCTGCGCATGGCGCAACGCGTCGTCTGTTCAAACACGAAATGCGTCGAATCATTGTTCAAGAAAGTCGTCGGAAAAGGCGGCGAGGGCGTGGTGATGAGGTCATTGCGCTCCGACTCCACGTACCAGGCAGGCGTGCGCGGCTGGCACTGGGTCAAGTGGAAGCCCGAGTATTCCAAGGGAATGCAGGACACGTTCGATCTTGTGGTTGTCGGCGCGTTCTGGGGCAAAGGCAGGCGCTCGGGAAAATACGGCGCGCTTCTCTGCGCTGCCTATGACAAGAAAACTCGGAAGTACGAATCGTTCTGCAAGCTCGGCTCGGGATTCAAGGACACTGACCTGTCCGAGATGACGAAATCGTTGAAAGCCATAGAAAGCAAGCCAGCCGATGTGGTCGTCGGCAAGATGATGACGCCAGATATCTGGCTCTCGCCGGACCGCGTGCTCGAAGTGCTGGCAGCGGAGATTTCTGTCAGCCCGTTCCACACCGCCTGCCGCGGAAGGAAAGAAGTTCCTGTCGGAAAAGGACTCGCCCTTAGGTTCCCGAGGTTCGTGCGCTGGAGAGAGGACAAAAAGCCAGAACAGGCGACGACGACGGACGAGATAATGAGGATGCGCATTCTGTAACTATTTACAAGTAGAAACTATTTTATAGACGTTCAACTCAGTGAAAGTATGGAAAATGTCTACGACTCGGGAATATACGCGATGAAAGGCATCGAGATATGCAACGCTGTCTGCTCGACAGTCCACGCCATACCATTCAACAAAAGATACGAGCCCTGCGCCAGCGTCCTGAAGCAACAGCAAGATTCGGAAAATGCCGAGGAAAAGACATCAAAATACGCTGACGCCGAAGCCGAACGCGTCGGCCTCAAGATTCTCGAATCGCTCGCCGAACAAACCTGCCACCCGATATCTCTCATACTCGACATCAACAACTCCAAGACCCGACTCATAGGCAAAGAACCAGATGACGGCCGCAGAGTCTACACGTATTTCGATGCTGTTGATGGAACGGTTTCCGTCGCCGGACTTGGCGGAGGACAATATTCTGCCAATTCCGGCAACTGGGGAATCGGAATAGCGTTCACAGTTCCGACAAGCAAGAGCATAGACGACCTGGTGATCGGCGATTTCATAGTCGCGATAGCAGCAGAGGGGAACACGCGCAAGCACCTCTGCAACCCCTGCCTGGCCGTGGTCAGACCCGGAGATTGGGGAAACAGCTATGAAATGATAACCATTGACGCCGCCGGATATCCGCTACGCACGAGCGACCAGACAAAGATCAACCAGACATTCTGCTACTACGACTCGTTCCAGGCCTTCGACAGGGAGACGAACGGATGCGAGCTAGGCAAGATATGCCAAAAGGAAGCGTTGGCCAAAAGGCTCTTCGGCCATCTGATCAACAGGCACGATGGCGGATTCTTCGGCGTGAAAAGCGAATACGGAAGCATAAGCGCATGTGTGGCGAACATGTTAGGATGGGAACAGCCCAACATGCCGAAATCACAGGGCGGAGCGTTTCTCTCGCTCAACGAGAACCTGGCGAACCTCATACCCTTGGTGCCAATAATCGAAGGAGCCGGCGGCATTGCAACCGACTTCGACGGCAACCCTCTTGCGCAGCGCAAGCTCACATCAGGAAGGCCCGACGTGATACTCGCCGCCAACGAAACGATTCACAAGGGAGCTCTGAATCTAGTCAAGCGCGCAAAGGACGAAGTCAAGATCGGCCTTTGCTGAGATAGGCCTTACGTGATTTTTCGTCAAGCCGCTCTATGGAATAGCGCAATGCAGTCCTCGGCATGGTCCTGGCGTTCTTGTCGAGGAAATCCCTTAGTGTTTTCTCGTCGCAGCGCTTGCCTACTTCCCTCAGCATCCAGCCGACGGCCTTTTGTATCAGGTCGTGCTTGTCGCGAAGAAGTCGCGTCGCGATCTTTATCGCGGGCTTCGGGTCCTTGTTGTAGATGAACGCGAAGGTCGCGACCATCGCAATCCGTCTCTCCCAAAGCGATTTCGAGTTGGCCAGCTTGTCCAGAAGGCCGAGTTTGGAAGGATTGGCCAGCAACCACTTGCCCACGATGTTCGGAGCGGAGAGGTCCACCAGATCCCAATTGTTAACGCGGGCGGTGTTCTTCAGGTAGACATTTAGTATGCGTTCGCGCGTCTTTTCATCGCCGCCATCGAACTTCTTCACCAATATCAACAACGCCGCCAGCCGGTGCTCGTGGATTCTCGATTGCAGAAGCCGCATGCATTCAACAAGGGAAATATCCGAAGATATCTTGACAACCGCGCGGATGTCAGGCACGACGACGCCGATGAAGACGTCGCCCTCGCCGTACTCACCTTTTCCTGTCTTGAAGAAACCCTGCAGGACTTTCGCCT
>CAYSVV010000105.1:1124-2528 GCA_964434695.1 uncultured Methanosarcinales archaeon | reverse complement strand
TGGCGGGAATTATGAAAACAGGAATCACTGACACCAGAATAGACGCGGCTATGGCGGCGAACCTATTCCTGAACATCTCCTGGGCAAGCAAATATGTCGCCAAAGCAGCCAGCGCGAGGAAAATCACGCCGGTGAGACGCACCGCGAGATCGGCATTCTGGCCAGCCCAGCAGAAAGGCGCGTAGACCAACGTCGATACCGCGACCATCCCGAAACGGCCGCCGGCTGATATTCCAGAAAGCTCCCCGGTGTCGCACCAATTTTCGAGAGACTGGGCAAGACGCACGCTGTCGTAATGCACCAGCCCTGCGCTCATGAAACGCAGGCCGATGAAAAGAACAGCGAAGAAAACAACCGCCGCAACCCATACCTTCCCCATTATGGGACTGGGAGGATTTGAACCCCCACTACTGCGCCCCGAACGCAGTGTCCTACCAAGTTAGACTACAGTCCCATGAGCCCGCCCGGATTCGAACCGGGGACCTGCGCAGTGTGAATGCGCCGTCATAGCCGCTAGACCACGGGCTCTTGACTCAAAGGCCAGCCAGGGCATATTTAAAGATTCCCAGGGTTGAACAGACGGGAGGCAGTACCCCAAATCATCTCCTCGGCGAGGGATTCATCGACCTTCTTTATTCGGGCGATAACAGGTATGGCCGAGGCGACGTTCTTCGGCTCGTTGGTCTCTCCGGGCGTTGGCGCGAGCCAGGGCGCGTCGGTCTCGGTGAGCAGGTGGTCCAATGGAGACATCTCCGCAAGGATCTGGAACTGCTGTGAACGGCTGACATTGGCAGGTATGGAGAACAGGAAACCCGCGTCGACACATCTTCGCACAAGGGATTTCCTTCCGCTGAAACAATGCATCACCACTGCCTTGAGTCCTGTGGTCTCGAGCATCTCGACGCATTCCCTCTCGGCGTCACGGCTGTGGATGATGACTGGCTTGTTCATAGCCTCGGCCACCTCAAGCACCTGCGCGAATACATCCTGCTGCTTCTTGAAAAGTTCAGGGGATTTCTCCCAATGCAGGTCTAATCCCACCTCACCGACGGCGACGAAGTCATTCTTCATCGACTTCCACCGTTCGAGTTCCGCCCCCACATCGAAAGGATGCGCTTTCCTCACTATGTTACCCTCATCCACGTCTATGCCCAACGCGTCAAGAGGATACATCCCGAAAGAAGGTCGCACGATATCCGGATATTTGCGCGCCAGGGCAAGGGCCGCGTCATTGGTGTCAGGAGTCACGCCGGCTGTTATGATCATGCCAAGACGCGCGGCTCGCGCGGACTCTATGACGCTGTCAATGCGCCCCACAATGGATTCCCGTTCCAGATGGCAATGCACGTCGACAAGCATAAACAGCGCCTGTGCTCATTGCTTTTAATCCTGTCGTTGTTCCGT
>CAYSVV010000105.1:305-1114 GCA_964434695.1 uncultured Methanosarcinales archaeon | reverse complement strand
GACATGAACATATTCAAGAATGAACCCATAATCGACGTACACGTACACACCTGGTTCGAGCATCCTGAATACAAGATGATAACGGACGGCAACGGCATAAACTTCTCGCTGGAAGGCCTGCGCAAAGAGTGCCAGGCGAACAACGTCTCGCATTTCTGCAGCTTCTACAACAAGCTCGACGACAAGACACCCATAGGCGCGGCAGAGGCCGTCGATATGGCAAAGCAGCTGCCTGGCCTGATCGGCGTGGGCGTGATCAACCCGGCGGACAAGGATGCGATGAAGAGGACGGACAAGGCAATAACTGAAGGTGCGATAAAGGCACTGAAGGTATACCAGGGCTACTATCCCTACGCCTGCACCGACAAGGTCTGGCACCCATATTATGAACTCGCGGCAAAGCACGACATACCTGTGTTCGTGCACACCGGGGACACGATGGGGGACGCGCTGCTCAAGTACTCAAGGCCGCTTTTCGTCGACGAGATAGCAGTTAGGTTCCCGGACACCAAATTCGTGATCACCCAGCTCGGCAATCCCTGGTTCGTCGACGCGGCAGAGGTCACCTACAAGAACGACAACGTTTACCTGGAATGCGGCGGCCTTTTCAGCGGAATGAGTTTCTCGAAGCTATATCACGACAGGCTCCAGTTCGTCATCGACTTCATCGACGACCACCGCAAAATAATGTACGGAAGCGATTGGCCGACGGTTAAAATGGCTGATTACCTGACGTTCATAAAATCGGTTTTCCCAAAAAGAATACATTCGAAACTGTTTTCGGGCAATGCGCGTAAGCTCCTCAAGTT
>CAYSVV010000105.1:0-295 GCA_964434695.1 uncultured Methanosarcinales archaeon | reverse complement strand
TGATTTTGATTATCTCAACTGTTATGAAACAGAAGTAGAGCGCCAACATGACAATACCGTGCTTCCAGGTCATCGTGCCCTTCTTGATCACGTAAAGCAGCCAGGCAAGTGAAATCGCGAGGAATATCATCGCGTTGCCCACCTGGGCCAGGCTTACCTGCACCGGGAACAGTAAGCCGACAAGGCCGAAGAAGAGCAGGAACTCCAACGCTATGCTGCCGAGGATGTCGCCAACACCTATGTCCTGATGGCCCTGCTTCAGGCTGCGCAGAGCTATGGCAAAGTCAGGTAATGC
>CAYSVV010000104.1:0-2572 GCA_964434695.1 uncultured Methanosarcinales archaeon | reverse complement strand
ATGTGGTTGTCCTCGATTTCGACTTGTCGTGGCATGTGGGCGCTGAGGAGAGGACTCTTGTCGCCGGACTGAGGAACCATTACGCTCCCGATGAGCTCGTTGGCAAGCACATCGTGATCGTGGCCAATCTGAAGCCCGCGAAGCTTCGAGGCATAGTCAGCCAAGGTATGCTCCTGGCGGCCGACGACGGCAAGAACGTCAAAGTCCTCGAGGCGGACGGCCAGCCAGGCGATCCAGTTACCATCGGCAACGAACCTGCGACAGAGCAGTGCTCGTTGGACGATGTTTTGGAAGCCAAAATCTCCATAAAAGACAAGCAAGCGGTCTGCGAAGGCAAGCCGTTGGTTACCCCGACCGGCAAAGTGACTTCGGAAGCCGCGGACGGGGCGAAAGTACGGTGAAAGCGCTTTCCGCGATAATACCCTTTCTCATCCTTCTTCTTTCCACTACGGCAGTAGTATACTCCCCATTGATGACCAGCGCGATAGAAAGAAACACGTCTTTTCCTGAGCAGACCCGCGAGGCATTCACGAGCATTTTCCGCGACGCGCACCTGCTCAACCACGCCGAGTTATCAGGCATAACCCTTCCTGACGGCAGGAGCATGAGCCAGGACGAAGTATCTCATCTCAAGGACGTCGTCTTCCTTTGGCGAGGGCTGTTGGTTGCGGAATTGCTTTTGATATCGTTGGCGATTTTCCTCGGAATCCGCGCTCGCAGGAAGAATATTCTGGAAACAAGCCTGCGCCAGGGAGCGCTGGCCATGCTGGTATCAATAGTGGCCGCTTTCATCATACCCAGCTCGATAGTGACGACCCTGTTCCATTGGGCGTTCTTCCCGCAGGGGAACTGGACGTTCTTGGGTGACAGCGCGATATTGACAATATTCCCCGAGAGCTTCTTCTGGGCGGTCCTCCTAAAGATAGCTGCGCTTTCTTTGGTGATGATAATCGCGCTTTTGTTAGCGGCAGATCGGGACGGGAAATACACGAATAGGAAAAAGATATACATCGCGGTCGCGGTTTTCCTTTTCCTGACTGTGTTTTTCGCGACTGACGGCCTGAATATCTCGAACCAGATGTACGCGCGGCCGACCGAAGGCGAAAGCAAGGTCTTTGGCCGGCTTGCCATGAGCGCCGAGAGCGGCATTCTGTCATATGGCGGCCTTTTGGGATGGTGCGACGGATTGCGCTTCTGGCACGACGAGGAATTCAACAAGGATAGTTACAGGAAGGGCGCTTGCGTGAACAATGACGTTTTTGTACCGATGGAGGGTCTCAATCCCGAGCTTTTGGTCAATTACACCCCTCGCAACGAGGAAGGAAACACGTTCGTGCCGTACATGAGCCAGAACGGCGGCCAGGGATTTATGTTCAGCCTGCTCGCCAAGTTCACCGGAGTTCGCGCATTCTGGCTATTGGTGTCGGCATTGCTCGCGGCATCGCTGACTTTGATCCTGCTATGGCTGTGGAGCTATTTCGGGATTTTTGTCGCCGCGATGACATTGATGGCGGTTTGCCTGCTGAAATGGATCGCGTTCTTCGGAGATAACCTGGCGCACCTGTTCGGCATCTACCTCGCGATACCGATCTTCATCGGTTATTTCCTGGAAAAAGACAAAGACAAACTATGGCTGGCCGCGTTCCTGGTCTTCTTCGTGAAGCTGTTCATGACTGGAGCCGAATACATATTCCTGGCGGCGATCATCGCGTTCGTTCCTTTGGCATTCTATGCCGTGCTGCGAAAGATGCGCTGGAGGGAGATAGTCCAAAAAGCGGCGGCGATAGCGGCCGGGCTCGCTTTGGCGACGTTAGTGTCCGGCGCGCTGCTTATGGGACAGATATCAATGCTAGACCCGCCGCAGAACGCAATCGAGCATTTTGTGGATAGATCCCTATCCCGCACTTATTACCCAACAGCATCGTCTTTGAACCACCCGTTCTACATGAATTCGATGAACCAGACGACGGCCGGGCTTCTGATGAGCTACCTCAGATCAGACACCATAAGCGTGTTCTCAATATACCTGCCGTCCTCCGAGATAATATTCATGTTCGCGTTGTTCAGCGTGGTGGCGTTCATTCTGTACCGAAAGAACAAGGACCGGCGCCTGATCGCCCTCATGGCCGCGGTCTGGCTGAGCTTCGTGGCCGCCTTGGCCTGGATACTGATCGCCAAAGGGCATTCGTCTTTCCACACTTACATCGATCCAATAATTTGGGACCTACCTTTCAACATCCTGGGATTCGCGCTGGTGTTCGCGACGGTGAAGGCGCTGGTGGAGTACTTGCGGGAAAGGCCAAAAGTCCCATCCGAGAAGAGTCCCTAACTGCCATAGCCGCGCACGATTTCGCGGGTGAGTAGCGAGTGTATGTTTTCTGGGGCGAAGGGACCTCGTTTCAAGGCCTCGTGGCTTTCTGCGTAGAGTGTCAGGACCCCGACCACCTTGGCGCCGCAGCCCTGGGTTCCCTGTATCTGGGCATAGACGCCCTGGTTTATGGAACCCGCCAAAAACAGGACATTTTTCCCGTCGCGCGGGTTTATCAAAAACGGCGATTTTGACCGCTGGCAG
>CAYSVV010000103.1:0-2589 GCA_964434695.1 uncultured Methanosarcinales archaeon | reverse complement strand
GGCCTGGCGGCCCGGTGCTTTGTGCTTTGTGCTTTGAATACTGATGCCACCGACAAGAGTCGTCAGCAGAGGTGTCAGGTGACATATTTCTAATTTGCGCTGGCTCCTGTTGAGCTCAGTCTGGTTCTCGCTGAACCCTGAACCCTGAGCCCTGAACCCAGGAGCCGGACTTTTGTCGGCTCCATCAATACTGACTCTTTACAGCCCAGCGTCCGGGCGCCGCTCCTTCTCGGCCAGCGAGAACTTGATCAAGAGGTAGGCCTTGGCGATATCTCCGGAATTCTCCTCAAGTTTCTTCCTGGCCTCTTCCGGAGTACAACCGCATTGAGACACGACCGCATCGACATCCGCATCCGATATCTCTGGCGCGGCTTCGCGAGGACGTTCTTCGACTTCACCCGATATCTGGAAAGAAACCTGGCCCATCATATCCACAAGCATCACAGTGGGGACAGGTATGATTATATCCCTGTCAGCGAGGCGTATGATGACCTCTTCCGCTGGCAACTCCTCTTGTTTCACACCCATCTGGCGCATCGCTTTTTGGAGTTGTTTTGGATTTAGATTCATGGCAGCCCGAGAAGTCCTTTGCCGAATTGGTGCATCGCTATGATTATCACCATAACCACTATTGCCAACGCAACTACTTGAGACGGCGTTATCTGCAGCTTGCTCTTGTACTCATCGAAGAAACGGGTGACCCCTGCTGTCGACGAAGGCATGTTGATTTTATCATTCTTGGCCATGTTCGTGCGTGGTTCTCAGCTATTTAATAAAGGTTGGGTTGGGCGATCGTACGCTGCCTTTTGTCAGACCCCTTTCCTCATACTCAGGACGGCCGCATCGAAGCGACCCGGACGGTCTGTGTCCGCATTCTACTAAGCGGCTTCAGCTTTTGCTCATGCCTTGCACCCGCCAGTCCTAGCCGTTGCATCGCTCCCCGTGAACATGCTCGGCCGTTATTCCAGACGTTGCCGTCTTGATTTCGGCCTCATGGCGGACACGGGACGTGTCGTTTGTGTGCTGTTGCCCCCGCTCTCGCGGGCCGGTTCACACCGGTGGCGGACCCCCTGAAAGCGAGCTTTCAGAGTGTCATTCGGTGGGCAGACGTTCCTCAGCGTTTCGCCGACGGCGGACTGACCACCCAACCCGAGAAAAGTTGGGCACCAGCCATATTTAAGGGTTGCGGTTTTTATCGTCGAACGACAGTAATATAATGTGCAAATGCGAAACAACGCCATGAACAAGCTATCTTGGAAATCACCACCGGTTCTTCTCGCGATCTACGTTCTTCTCGCATCCATAGTCAGCTACATCAACGCCTACGAACCAGATGTCTGGATATTCGAGGTCTGGGTCGGTTATGTTGCGGTCGCATTGCTGCTCCTCACCTATCGCAGGTTCCGTTTCAGCAACCTTGTCTACATCCTTGTCGCGCTGCATTTCGCCGTGCTCGCGATCGGCGCGCATTATACCTATGCGAAGATGCCGTTGTTCGAGTGGCTCAAGCAAGTGTTCGACCTTAGCAGGAACCACTTCGACCGCGTCGGGCATTTCATGCAGGGATTCGTTCCTGTGATAATCACGCGCGAGATACTTTTGCGCCTCACCAAATTGCGTTCCGGAAAGATGGAGAAATTCCTCAGCGCGGCTGTACCCCTGGCGTTCAGTGCGCTTTGGGAAATACTCGAGATGGCGTTCGTGCTGTTGTTCTACGCCAATGTCGGCGCTGAATGGCTGGGTATGCAAGGAGATGTTTTCGACGCCCAATGGGACATGACCCTGTGCCTCATCGGTGCCGTTGTCGCGTTGGTATTGCTCTCGAGATTGCACAATCGTTCGATGGCGAAAGTCAGCGCTTGAAAATAAGAACGTTCATTTCGAGCTTGCCCTGAAGGACTTTTCTTTGGTGTTCCAGGGTCAACTTGTACTTCACCGCGAGTTCGTTCAGTTCTTTTTCCTGGGATTTCGCGACCAGGCAAAGCTTGCCGCCCTTCTTGAGTATGAACTCGGCCTGGTAGAACAACTGCTCCAGGGATTTCTGCAACAGCTTGCCGTTAAGGCGCGCGCTGGGCTGTGGCGGCATCGTGACTATCAATCCGAGACCTGCCTTGCCGAATTTGGCGTCGAGGAATTCCAGGTCCGTGCGCGAGAAGGTCAGGTCGTGCACCACCCCCGCTATGGTTGCGTTCTTACGCGTGGCTGCCACACTGGGAAACACCGTGTCCATCGCAAGTATCGTGCCCTCTGATTTCTTTGATTTGGAATCAATCTTGTCGAAAATCTCTTCCCAATCAATATCGTGCAAAACCGGTATCTTCCTGAACGGGAAAACACGGGAATGTTTGTGCGGCGAGATGTTCATGGCCATCAAAGCGGCCTCTATCGGTATGATTCCGCTCCGGCAGAAAAGGTCAGCCATATCTCCGCCAGTATAGCCTGCAATCTTCAGCAACCCGAACGCCAATGACGCGACCAGCTGGTCTCCGGCGAGGAATATGCGATAGTCCCTTTTGCTGAGCACGTCGCCCAGATCTATCCCAATGATAAGTTCCTGACCCGCTGCCGCGAGCATCACCGTGACTTCTG
>CAYSVV010000102.1:0-2641 GCA_964434695.1 uncultured Methanosarcinales archaeon | reverse complement strand
TGAACCCTATCGTATGGATGTCGGATTCCTTCAGCTTCTGTATCGCCTTGAGTATGTCCACCCTCTTCTTGAGATCTTTCTTGATCTGGGTGGGCGTCAATCCCGAGAACACCTTCATGCGCCGATAGAAATCCTTCGGCTCAGCGACCTTCTTTATGGCGTCTTTCTGCGCGTTGTACTGGAAGATGACCTTGGCATCGCCCGTGGGCAGCACCTCTGCCAACTGCAGCGTCCTTCGAAGGCCGGTGCGCCGATTTCGGTATTGGACCAGCAACAATGACAGCGCGCCCATCACCGCCTTCGGTACGCTGATGGGTTCGTGGGTAAGGCGCGATAGCGTCTCTTCGGTGTCGTTGGTGTGCAACGTCGCGTAGACGCTGTGTCCGGTCTGCATCGCCTCGAACAGCACGAGCGCTTCCTGCTTTCTTCTTATCTCTCCCACCACTATCCTGTCAGGCCTCATACGCAGCGAGTTCACAACGAGGTCGAGCATCGACACTTCTCCCTTGCCCTCGGGGTTCGCGATACGTGTCGCCATGGGCACCCAGTGCATGAATACCGGCAGCACGACTTCGCGCGTGTCCTCAATAGAGATTATGCGCTGGTTCGGCGGGAAGAAACTCATCAACACGTTTAGCGTGGATGTTTTTCCTGAGCCGGTGCCTCCAGAGACGACGATGCTCATCTCGTATTCCACCGCGAGCCATATCATCGCCGCGACCTCGGCGCTCATGGTCTTCTCGTTGAGCAGGTCGGCTATGTTCCAGGGCTTTTCCCTGAACTTCCTTATCGTGATCGTGTTTCCCTTCGAGCTTATGGGCTGGAGCGTCGCGTTGACTCTATCCCCGCTCTTGAGGTTGGCATCCATCAATGGTTTGAGCAGCGTGATTTCCTTGCCGACATCGCGACCTATCATGGTGGCGTAGTGCCGGATCTTCGACTCGCGGGGCAGGATGACATTGGTCTTGAGCCAACCGTGCTTGCGGTGGTACACCCAGACAGGTTCTTCTGCGCTGTTGATGACGATTTCCTCGAGCTGCGCGTCGTGCAGCATCGGCTCGACGTCACCCAATCCTATGTTCTGCTGTATCAGGAAGTTGAGCAGTGTCTCGTAGGTATTCTTGTCCGAGTTCGGGAAATACTTCTTGAGTATGCTGCTCATCGCCTTCTCGAAGCCAGCTCGGATGGTATCGCTGATGTTTCCGAGCTTGTCAACGTCTATCTCGGCCATGCCCTTGACCTCGACACTGACGATGAATTCCTCACGTATCTTTTCGAGTATGACCTTGGTGGCAGGACCTATGGCGAGCGCGCCGACTTTGTACATACCTACGAATTCCTTGGGATCCTGGTCTATGGTTATGTTAAACGTGACCCCTGTGCTTTCTATTGTGTAAGAGTCGAGCGGCATCATTTGCCTCCTGCGGCGCCGTGCGCGCCCATGTAGATTTTCTTGCAATAAGTGTACAAATGCTTGTCATCAGGATAGTCGGCGAGCAACCGCATGTAATGCTCGTGGAAACGCTTTAGCAACGCGCGCAACAGGACCTTGTCGCCGTGCGATTGCTCGAGCGAGTTCGCCTCAATCAGCAGCTGCGCCTGTCTGGCCGCGCGCATCGCGTCCTCGGCATACTGTACGGGCACAGGACCCAGTGATTCGAATACTTCGTGTACTCGAATGGCATCCGCCCACGCATCCTCTCCCAGCGCGTCCTTCCAGAGCGCCAGCGCCTCGAACCAGCTACGCGCTGATTCAGGTGAGGGATGCGCGATTTGCGGGAGTTCTTTGACACTCTCGGCAGGAGTTGGTTTTGGAATGACAATTTTCGGAGTCGGCCTTGGAAATTCGAACTTCGGGACAGGCATCTCAGGAACTATCTTTGGCGCAGGAGTTTCCGGCACTCGAGTCACTGTTTTCAACGCGTCTTCCCAGGATTGCCAGGTTTCGTCCGTCAGTATGTCGCTTTTTGCCGGTTCGAATGTCTTCTCGGCGATCTCCGCCTCTTTTTCCAGCACCTTGGCTGCCTTTTCCTGCTTCTTGGCTTCCTTGAGGAGAGTCTCGTGCTTCCTGTGGGCCTGCTCGTAAGACTTTTTCAGGTATGAGAAGAATTTCTTGTCGCCGTGCTTGTGCTTATGCATCGCTATGTAACTCTTGTGGAATCTGCGCAATGCCTCGCTGCGTTCCTCCGGACTCGAAATCATGTCCAGGCTCGCCGCGTCCTTGAGCAGGGATGCCTGATTCTGTATCATCGCGACCTGTCTCGCGTGCTTCTCCGGGCAGGCCAGCAGGGCAAGCGAATCCGCGGCCGCTATGGCCTCATCCCAGTCGTGCTTTCCGAACGCGATCTTGAAACGGCTCATCACCGGCGCCGAGAGATCCGGCGCTTTCTGTGGCATCTCATGCCTGGGCGCTTCGGCCTTTGCGTTTTCCCTTGTCATGGGCGCTCCGCTCTCTCCGCGCAGCAACCGCTCGTAGACAAAGACAAGTCCCTCGCGCACTTCCTTCTTTAGATCAGAGAATCCCTTTGGCAGTCCAAGGAAACGAGCCAGAGCAGCTTCATAGGCGTCGCGCGCCTTGCTGTAGTCGCTTCTCTCGAGCGCTGACTTCGCGTCGTCAATCAGCCCCTCCACGACTATGACT
>CAYSVV010000101.1:0-2747 GCA_964434695.1 uncultured Methanosarcinales archaeon | reverse complement strand
CCGAGCCGTTAACGCTTGGATTTTCTCTTCGTGCGCCTTGGCTTTCTCTTGACAGTCTTTGCCACCTTTGGCTTGGTGAACACGAGACGAGGCAGGCGCGCGAGCGCGTCCTCTTCGGCTGAGTTACCCGCTGATATGCCCGTGAGCATTCCTGCGAGAGCCACGGCAACCACCACGAAGAACACCAGCATATCCGCTGAGAACTTCACATAGACAACCAGGCTGTTCAACGCTATCAGCGAGAAAAGCACGGTCGAGAGCGGCCATCCCCAGGCCTTGTCCCATCCTACGCCTATCAGGGCAAGCATTCCCAAAAGCGTGGCTGCTATGAGCAAGTAAAGCTCAAGAACATAGTGTGATGTGACAGCTTCCTGTATATACGCAGAACCGAGCAATCCGGCCGCGAGCAACAATACTAATCCTACAAACCCCTTTGTCATTAAAACCCCACCTCGAGAACACCTTGCCAAAGGCAATATATAACATTTTCTATTCCGGAGTAGTATCAGAACTCGGCCTGTTCATCAAGAATTTTCAGCATACCCTTGCGCCTAAGGAACTCCACCTGGATCGGCCTGTACTTGAAGATGACATCGCCTTTCTCGTCGCCACCAAGCTCCCAGGGCTCTATCAAAAGAAGGTCATTCTCGCGAACCCACAGCCTGCGTTTTAGCCTGCCCGGGATGCGACAGATGCGCATCCTGCCATCCATACATCGGACTTTCATCCTGCTGCTACCAACACGCTGTTCGCAGATACCAAGTATCTCGTTATTACGCGGGAGGCGAGTCCTACGGATCTCCTCCTGTTGCTGTTGGGCAATTTCGTCTTCCTTGGACATCCCCTTCGAAAACCCCATTCGGTTTATAAATATGCCTGAAAATAGACGAGAACACAACAATCCATAAATAGCGTGAAACAAAAAGCCACTCAATGATTCCGCGAGAACGCCTGGATGAACTGGTCGAAGAGGATGAATTCTACGGATACGACAGAATCACGGATTGCGGAGGACCCGCATACCTGAACCAGGGCGCGAAGATATCAAAGCTCGCGCTCGACGCCGCGATAGAGGCGGATTCTGCATCAAGAGGACACGAACACGACGATTTCCACCGCGGGCAACTCCTGGTCGGCGCGCTGGCAAGGACGTTCCCTTCCGCCACGAAAGAAGAGAAAAGAGAAGCCATCTACCGGATACCTTTCCGGATGTACATGGACCTGCTCGAGAGACAAGACATGCGCCCGGACATCACCGGAAGCGATGCCGCCGAGAACATATACGACGGAGTCCGCGAGCTGGTAACCCAAGTGAGGGAGGACCTGTCGACAGTAATGACCTACACGCTCGACATGACCGCGGACAAACAGGTTCCTATTCCTGAATGCAAACGCCTGTGCGACTTCTTCCTGACATTCTGCAAGTTGGCAAGGACATATGGCGCCCGGAACATAATGCACTACTCCTTGAGCCCGCGCGCCCATAATCTGAGGCTAGCGATTTCCGGAACGCAAGCGAATTAAGCCCTTCCAGAACTGCCGAACACGCGCATCCGCCTTTCGACAACGGCCTGCATGGCGTCCCGCGCCGGGCCGATTATTTTCCTCGGGTCGAATTCGTGGATGTTCTTCACCAAGGTTTCGCGCACCGACTCGGTGAACGCCAGGCGCAAATCAGTGTCAGTATTGACCTTGTTTATGCCGAGATTGATGGCTGCGGTGATCTGGTCGTCAGGCACTCCTTCAGGATTGCCCAGCTCACCGCCGAACTCAGCGATCTTCTGGACGAGTTCCTGGGGAACGCCGCTGGCGCCGTGAAGAACCAGAGGGATCCTTACCGCGCGCTTTATGTCCCTTAACCGCGCCAGGTCCAGGTTGGCCGCGCCCGCGAACTTGAAAGCACCATGGGAAGTGCCTATGGCAACGGCCAACGAATCGCAGCCAGTGCGCTTGACGAAATCCTTGGCCACCTCCGGGTCGGTGAAAAGTATCTTGCGAGCTTCTACCTTGTCCTCCACTCCGCCAATCGTGCCCAGCTCTGCCTCGACACTAACGCCTCTTCTGTGCGCCCAGCGAACCACTTGACGGGTGTTGTTGACGTTCTCCTCGAAAGGAAGATGACTGCCATCATACATCACGCTGGTGTATCCTATCTTGATGCATTCCTTGATCAGGTCGAGATTCCTTCCGTGGTCGAGGTGTATGACAACCGGAACTCGGGCGGACTCCGCACCATAGAGCATCAACGTGAAAAGGTACTCGAGACCGGCGTATTCTATCGCGCCCTCGCTGGTCTGGACGAAAACAGGCGACTTCGTCGCTTCTGCCGCGCGTATGACCGACTGCAGAATCTCCATATTGTTAACGTTGAAAGCACCGACGGCGTAATTGCCTTTACGCGCCTTTGCCAAAACAGATGTACCATTAGCTAACATCAAACACCCCTCACGATATAACGTCCAGCGCCGGCCACAAGTCGCTTCCTGTCCAGCAGATTGTTCTTCGCGCCGACAGCGCCTATCACCGACTCTGCTTCGGACATGCCATATCGTAGGCCCTCGTTCAATCCCTTGCCGAGCATCAAAGCAGCCACGACCCCTGAAGCGAACGCGTCCCCTGCGCCGGTGGTTTCCACCACTTTTATCGGGCGAGGGTCCACACGGTAAATCCTTTTTCCATCATAGCCCATCGCGCCGCGCGGTCCATCTGTGATGACCACGTTCTTGCAACGCTCCCCTAAATGGACC
>CAYSVV010000100.1:0-2793 GCA_964434695.1 uncultured Methanosarcinales archaeon | reverse complement strand
AGTACGCTCTGGCTCGCCAAGGGACAGCCGGTTGAAAACCACGAGCTCCATTGGTCCAAATATTGAGCACCACCCCTTGTTGTCCGCAAGCGAAATCAGGCACAACGAGATGATATTTCTTAGGCATCAAGAACACAACGCAGTTAATCATATATCGACGGAAAATAATCAAATTCACTCAATTATATTCTGTAACAGACATATCAATTGCGCTGAATCATTATAAATGCAAATCACTGATGCATTAGTGTCGAAAAGAGAGGCATTACCACAATAGGTTGTGTTTATTCAGGGGAAAATCATGCAAATAGTACATCTCGCTGGAGGACCGTAATGCGTTGCCCATTTTGCCTGCGTTCAGAGACCAAAGTGGTCGACAGCAGGGAAAGCGATGACAGCGTAAGGCGAAGGCGCGAATGCCTCAAGTGTGAGAAGAGATTCACCACCTATGAAAGAATAGAGTCCGTGCATCTCACAGTAGTCAAGCGCGATGGTCGGCGCGAAGTATTCAGCCGGGACAAGATACTAAGAGGAATATTGCTCGCCTGCGAGAAACGTCCTATATCCCGGGAAAGGATCGAGCATTTGATAGACGGCATCGAAGCTGATTTGAGGCAGAGCAAACGCTCCGAGATACCATCCAGATCCATCGGTACCATAGTGATGAAACACCTGCAAACGCTGGACGACGTAGCCTATGTGCGCTATGCCAGCGTCTACCGCAGTTTCAAGGACCCATCCCAGTTCGTTGATGAAATAAAGAAGCTCAAAGGAGTGAACAGATGACAGAGGGAGTTAAACTTGTTAGAAAGAGGGACGGAAGGATAGTCGAGTTCGACAAGGCCAAGATCGCGAATGCGATTTTCAAGGCCGCCGAAAGCGTCGGTGGAAAGGACCGCGACATGGCAGATACTCTCGCCAAGAAGGTCGAGTCCGAGGCGAACACCGCATTCTCAGGAAAGATACCCTCTGTCGAGGAAGTGCAGGACCTGGTCGAGAAGACCCTCATCGAAGAAGGTCATGCCAAAACCGCGAAGGCATACATTCTATACCGCGCCGAACACGCGAAGATACGCGAGGCCAAGATGGCAGTCCTCGGCGGGAAGATCGACGAAGAATGCGAGCTCAGTCTCAACGCCATAACAGTCCTGGAGCGCCGCTACCTGCTCCGCGACAAGGAGACTGGCAAACTCACCGAGACCCCTTCCCAACTTTTCGCCCGTGTCGCGAACAACATAGCGCAGGCCGACGCGAAATACAATAAGGATCCTAAAGCAACTGCCGAGAAATTCTTCAGCATGCTCTGCAAGCTTGAGTTCATGCCGAACACCCCCACTCTTATGAACGCGGGCACCGACATCCAGCAGCTCAGCGCCTGCTTCGTCGTGCCAGTGCCGGACAGCATCGAAGGAATATTCGACGCGCTAAAGAACGCGGCAGTGATCCACAAGAGCGGCGGCGGCACAGGTTTCTCATTCAGCCGTTTGCGCCCGAGGAACGACGTGGTCAAGAGCACGATGGGCGTCAGCAGCGGACCGATATCATTCATGCGCATATTCGACTGTATGACCCAGCAGATAAAGCAGGGAGGCAAGCGCCGCGGCGCCAACATGGGCATCCTGCGCGTTGACCACCCTGACATCCTCGAGTTCATCAACCTGAAGGCTGATGGAAAAACACTGACTAATTTCAACATCAGCGTGGCCGCCACCGACAAATTCATGGAAGCGGTGCAGAATGACGGAGAATACTCTCTGCTCAACCCGCGCAGCAAAGAGCCAATGGCGCAGCTTTCAGCCAGGGCAGTGTTCGACAACATCGTGGCCATGGCCTGGGCAAGGGGCGATCCCGGACTGGTTTTCATAGATCGGGTCAACGAGAAGAACCCGGTGCGCCACATCGCGGATATTGAGGCCACCAACCCCTGCGGAGAGCAGCCATTGATGCCTTTCGAATCCTGCAACCTCGGCAGCATAAACCTGAACGTCTGCATAAAAGACAAGAAATTCGATTGGGACAAGCTCAAAGAACTCACCCAGGACAGCGTGCACTTCCTCGACAACGTCATAGACATGAACAAGTTCCCGGTATCTGAAATAGAGCATATGACCAAGGGAACCAGAAAGATCGGCCTGGGGCTGATGGGATTTGCCGACGTGCTCTACACCCTGGGAATACCCTACGACAGCGACGAAGGCGTCGAGTGGGGCGGGAAGATAATGAAGTTCATCTACGAATCCGCCGACGAGGCATCACAGCAGTTAGCCGAAGAGCGAGGTGCATTCCCGTTCTGGAAGGGCAGCGACCACGAAAAGGCCGGCAAGAAGCGCCGCAACAGCACTGTTCTGACCGTCGCGCCCACTGGCACTTTGTCCATGATAGCGGACGCTTCAGGCGGTCTCGAACCGAACTTCGCGATTTGCTACATCAAGAACGTGATGGACGGCACAGAACTCATCTACGTCAACAAGGTATTCGAGAAGGTCGCGCGCGAACGCGGCTTCTACAGCGAGCACCTGATGAGAGATATCGCGAAGCGCGGCAGCATCCAGGGAGTGGAAGGAATACCTGATGACATCAAACGCGTCTACGTGACCGCCATGGACATCGCGCCCGAATGGCACATCAAGATGCAGGCCGCTTTCCAGAAGCATGCCGACAACGGCGTCGCCGTGCAAAAATATAGTCCGCGTATCCTTTTTTATTTTCGCTTCAGTCAAACGGCTGGAAATATCACCGCCAAGAATGAGAACATAATCATCCCCAGAGTCGACGTAGCGAATAGCCATGTCC
>CAYSVV010000099.1:0-2812 GCA_964434695.1 uncultured Methanosarcinales archaeon | reverse complement strand
CTGCTCAGCATCGCGTTCATACTCACCGCACTGAGCACGGCCGGCATTCACATCGACGCTTTCATGGTCGTCTACAAGACAGTGCTCATGACAGCAGGCATAGTTGTGGCGCTGATCATCGGCATACCTCTGGGACTCGCGATATACAACAGCAAGCCCGAGGAAAAGAAGAAGTGAATCCGACAAGATTATAAATGTCCACGAGATGGGAAAGCCATGCAACCCCACGTGGTACACTTCGAGATTCCAGCGGACGTGCCGGACAGGGCACGCTACTTCTACCTGCGCGTATTCGGCTGGAAGAGCGAACGCGTCGAGGGCGTTGATTATTTCGAGCTTAAATCAAAGGATGGAAAAGAAGGCATAGACGGCGGCATCCTGAAGCGCAGGTTCAAGGAGCAGATAATCGTCAACTACGTCAACGTGCCGAATCTCGACGACGCGCTGCGCAAGGTCGAGCAGTTCGGCGGAACGATTATCCACCACAAGCAGAGCGTGCCCAAGACCGGATGGATGGCACTGATAAAAGACAGCGAAGGCAACGCTCTCGGCCTCTGGCAGGACGACAAGGAAGCTCCTGACAACCCCCTGGTCAAGGATTAGACCAGGCTTTAGCCACGGCGGCGCTTACTGCCGGAACCACGTTCTTGTCCAAAGCGCCGGGAAGAATCCTGTCCGCGTCCGGGTTCTGGACCAGTCCCGCCAATGCCTTGGCCGCGGCCACCTTCATCTCGGTTGTTATCCTGGTTGCGCGGCAATCAAGGGCGCCACGGAATATTCCTGGGAATCCCAACGAGTTGTTCACCTGGTTCGGGAAGTCACTCCTTCCTGTGGCGACGACAGCGGCTCCTGCCGCCTTGGCCTCATCAGGCATTATCTCCGGCTCGGGATTCGCCATGGCGAAGATTATTGATTTTGGCGCCATGGACTTGACCATGTACTGAGTGAGCGCGCCTTTCTTCGACAACCCCAGGAAAATGTCCGCGCCTTTGCAAGCGTCTATGAGAGAACCATTGAGGCGCCCGGTGTTCGTGATGCTCGCGAGATCCGCCTTGTGCGAAACTGCCGCGACATCAGGCCGGTCCGTCGAGATAATCCCTTTGGTGTCCAGGATAAGCACATTCTCGGATTTCAACCCGGAATGCAAAAGAAGCTTGGCCACGGCCGTGCCTGCCGCGCCTGCGCCGTTTATCACGATGCGCACGTTCTCGATGGACTTGCCAACGACCTTCAACGCGTTGATCATACCTGCCAACACAACGACGGCCGTACCATGTTGGTCGTCATGCATCACTGGGATTCCGAGATCCTGCAACCTGCGCTCAATCTCGAAACAGCCCGGCGCCTTGAAATCCTCGAGGTTGATGCCGCCGAACACTGGCGCGATGTTGCGCACGGTCGCTATGGTGGTTTCGATGTCTTGGGTAGCGAGGCAGATTGGCCAGGCATCGATGCCCGCCAATGACTTGAAAAGAGCGGCCTTGCCCTCCATCACCGGGATGCCCGCCAGCCCGCCGATGTTGCCCAGGCCGAGCACGGCGCTCCCATCGGAAACAACCGCGACGCAATTTCCCTTTATCGTGTAGCGATAGACCTGTTCTGGATCATCCGCTATCTTGAGGCAGGGAGCTGCCACACCAGGAGTATACGCCAACGAGAGGTCGTTGCGGTCGTTTAGAGGCACCTTGAGCGCGACGGAAATCTTGCCCTTGTGCTTCTCGTGCATCTTCAAAGAATCGTCGTAGACTGTCATTCCAATACCCCTTGCGCGCCCGCGCCCCTTTGGTGCGTCTGTCGACTGATATGATTTAAACGTTTGCACTTACAATCAATCATCTAAACCATTAAAAATACGCAACCTAAAGATGCCTCCATGGCATTCCTAATCGAGAACCGCAACGCGATACTAGCAATATTCGACATCATCGGCAAAGAACTCGACTTCGACCCGAATAAAGCGAGCCTGAACGTATCCGACATATCACCGATCAGAGCCCAAATCGGCCTATCATTCCGGGCACGGGCACTCGGCAATGAAAAGTACGAAAGCAGAATCGATTTCTTAGAAAAGAACGGAACCATCCTGTGCACACTCACTGTATTTGCAAGCAGGAAAGACACTCTCGTCAAATCAGCCACTGTCAAAATCGACGCCGATGTGAAAAAGACGTTGAACCATATCAAGGCCAGCGTGATTACGATATGTGAAAGCACAAAGGAAAAACTCAAAGAATCCCCCCTCTGACATAATGCAGACATACAAGGTCACAACCTTTAAAACGCCATTGGATGGAACGGCATCATGCGCGTCATATACGGCGTAAACAACGAAGGCATGGGTCATGCCACGCGAAGCGCGGCTGCGATAGACCTGCTTCTCAGCCATGGCCACAACGTCCTAATATTCTCTAGCGGGAGGGCGTTCCAGTACCTGTCACAAAGATATCCTGGCCGCGTCGAAGAGATAAGGGGTTTCAACTTAGCCCATGGCAAATACTCATTGCGCATAGGGATTAGCGCATTCTACGCGATGGTATACATCCCATTGAGCCTGCCCTCTTTCGCGAAAGTGCTGCGCAAGACCTTTTCGTTCGCTCCACACGTGATAGTCAGCGATTTCGAGTGGCTGACAGACTTCGCGGGAAAAATAATGGGCATCCCGGTCATAGCCGCGAACAACATCAACGTGTTAAACATGACTCGGCTGACGTTAAGAGGCAATAATTACCCCAGAATAGTCGCCAGGATAACTGCGACTATCGGCACGTTGGGTGCAAACCATTACGTGATACCGACATTCTTCTTCTCAAAG
>CAYSVV010000098.1:1469-2878 GCA_964434695.1 uncultured Methanosarcinales archaeon | reverse complement strand
TCTAGTTTCCTGAACCAACGAATCATCGTGAGTGTGCTACTGCGGGGCGGGCGCTTGCCCTTGAGACAAGTGGTGACTTTCGCGCCGCGCAAATCCTCGAATGTTGCGTCAGGATCATAATGCCCGGTGAATATGTCAGCGCCATACCGTTTCCAAAGATAGAGAATGATGCGTTCGACACCCCCTTTGTTAGCCAAAGTGTTGACAAAAACCGCGATTCTAATCCGAGGAACGGGTCCCGGTGACGGGTCGAGAATCTTCAATTTATGCGTGGCCATCACTTCCTCTTCTTCGCGTTCATAACCTCTATCTTCCTCACTATCAGCGTCCTCTCGTGGCGCGCGGCCTCTAGAAGCACGTACAACCGGAACACCATGTAGAACAACACGACTATGCTGCCGTAGACCAGCACGTCCACGGGGCGGGCGACGCCCAGCGCATTGGCGACATAGGATGAAGTCTGCGGTACCAGCGCCGCCACGATTATGCCGATCCAGACAAAGGACCAGAGTCCTAACGCGCCGATGGTCATCTTATGGTCTTTGTACCTCAGGAGCGTCCTGCTCCAGGCGAACAAAGCGAAAATCACTGCCAATATCTGCAACGTAAGAAATGCCATCAGCGCACCACCTTTTGTATTATCATCTTCCAAAGAATCTTCAACGCGGGCAACGAGCCCTGCTTGCTATTCTTTATGCTGTAATCAGTATAGGTTATGGTGACAGGGACTTCGATGTAGCTTAACCTGCGCCGGCCGATTTCGCTCACAATCTCGGAAGCGTGCTCCATCCGGTCGCTTCGCAGTTCCATCTTTCCAAGGGCCTTTCGAGACAACGCGCGGAAGCCGTTGTGTGAATCGGTGAGGGAAACGCCGTACATCAGGCGCATCAGGAAAGCGCCGCCCTTGAGAGCCATCTTGCGCATGAATGGAACATTCGAGCCGGCTTTCATGAAACGCGATCCCAAAGCAATTTCAGCCTTGCCGGACGCAACAGGCGTCACGATGTCCTTGATTTCGGAAGCGTCATGCTGCCCGTCGGCGTCGAAAGTGACTGCCACATCGAATCCTTCGCGCACGGCGTAGTCAAAGCCAGTCTTCAAAGCAGCGCCCTGGCCTCGGTTGAGAATGTGACGGAGAACGGTCGCGCCTGCGGAAAACGCTTTTTCCTGAGTAGAATCGGTGCTGCCGTCGTCCACGACCACGACATTCTTCCATCCTTTGTCGCGGACAGCTTTCACGACCTTGGCTATCTGCTTCTCTTCGTTGAACGCGGCTATCACCACGGCCACTTTTGCCATGGAGAGAAACCAGCTTCAGGCGTTAAAAAGCTTATGGACGCCTGGACCGGAGCAACACGTCGCGCGTTGGCAGCCCGATGATTATTCCGTAGACGTGGAACAGCTTGTTC
>CAYSVV010000098.1:0-1459 GCA_964434695.1 uncultured Methanosarcinales archaeon | reverse complement strand
TGTCGTTAACCGCGCGAACAGATTGCAGTTCTTTGCGCTTGCGTAATATCAGGCGTGGGCTGGTCAGGAGCCACCAGAATGCCCATATCCTGGCAGGTATGAGCACTGGCGAAACGAAGAAGTAGGCCAATTGCGAAGCGGCGACCAATGGTAGCAGCTTGATTATGGTGCTTATGCGGTATATGGTGAGTATGTTCAGCACGCGGTTGCGCGTGCCGATGAAGTTGGCGAACTGCCTGCGGCGCTTCCTCAAAACATTGCCGCCGAAGTGGTCCGCGCCACCTTCTGGATCGTCGCTGTATACGCGGATCACTTTGCCGCCCATCAACCAGATGCGTTTGCCCAGCTGTTCATCCTCAGCATACATGAAATAGTCGTTGTCGAAAGGAAGCCCGAGTTTGTGCTTGTCGAATATGAACCAGGCGCCGGAAACAGTGAGCACATCAACGATTCTCGTCTTTTTGAACACCTCGAACTGTTCCTTGTCTTCGAATTGGCCACCCCAGCCCGTCACAGCTGTCGCGCCGAATATGGCTGAATTCTGGTTCTTGGCCGCGCTGCAGGTGCCGCCCCAGGCGCCTGTCTTCTCGACTGCCTTGACAAGAGTCTCCAGCCATTTCTTGCCCACGGCGGTATCTCCGTTGAGGGTGAGGCCCCATTTGCTCTTCGGGTCGCTGTTGAGGATTCCGATGTTGTTGCCTTCGCAGAAACCCTTGTTGTTCACGTTGCGGAAAATCTTGACCTTAGGATGGCTGCCGTAATGCTTGCGCAGAAGCGAGAATTGCTCCTCGGTGGAGCCGTTGTCGACTATTATCGCCTCGAAGTCCTGATAAGTTGACTGCAGTAAATGCTTGAGGCATTCCAGGGTGTTATTCGTGGTGTTCCAGTTCAGTATGACGATGCTGACGTTAGGATGTGCCATTCGTCGTTTTTCCACGCTTTCAATTAAAAGCGTTGTGTATCAAGGATTTTCCTGAAAACAGAGACCGCGAGCTTTTCCGTCTTCTTCCAGTCATATTTTCTCGCGGTCTTCGCAGCGGCTTTCCCCATCTTCGCGAGTTTCTTGATGTCGTTGTGCGCCTTCAGTATGGCTGTCGAAAGAGCGACAGGATCTCCAGCTGGCACGACGAAACCGTTGCTTTTGTCAACAAGGTCCTTTGAGCCCACGTTCGAGCTCACTATCGCCGGCCTGCCGGAAGCCATTGCCTCGCTGACGACCAGGCCGAAGCCGTCCTCCAAAGAGGGCAGGACGAAAAGATGGCATTTTCCGAACCATTCCACAGGGTCCACCTTACCAGGAAGAGTTATTTTGTGTCTGGATGCCGCTTTACGGACTGCCGAGCGGACGTCAGGATGAATGTTGCCGGCGAGAATCAACTCGGCATCGGGCAGGTTGGCCTTGTGCCAGGCATCCAACAGGTCAAGGATGCCTTTCCTGCGCTGAATCTGGCCCAGGAAC
>CAYSVV010000097.1:0-2951 GCA_964434695.1 uncultured Methanosarcinales archaeon | reverse complement strand
CTCGAATTCGGGAGATTGGCAGTGCCTCGAGCTTGACTCCGCGGACAGTAGCGCGCCTTTCGATCCTGAGCAGTTCAAGGCTTCAGTTGACGATGACGCGGACGTTTCGCTGGCAGGGACCTGTTCCCGCGCGGGCGAGAAGGGTGTCAAGTACAAGGTCGTGGCTGATGGCGCGACTTCCACATCTTGCGTCACGAAAGACGGCATAATGCTCGAGGTGTCTTCGTCCTTCCAGGGACAGTCAATGTCGATGGTGGCCACGAAAGTCTCTCGAAGCGTGAACGAAAAGGACTTCACGCCCGAGGCTGAGCCGATTGACATGGCTGATTTCCAGGCGCAGATGATGCAGCAGTATAGCTGAGAATTATTTTTTTTTTATTCGAATATTATCTTGTCGTCGTGGTAGACGCCTTTCTTCAATACCGTCGGCCGCCAGTCATCGACGATCAATTTAGCACCCAGCCAATTTGACAGTTCCTGAGGATTGCCTATGGTCGCGCTGAGCCCGATTATCTGGGCTTTGGGCAACACACGACGCAACAGGGTGAGCAATACCTCGAGTGTCGGTCCTCTGGAAACATCGTTCAGCAAATGGATCTCGTCCACGACTATCACGCGCACCGCGCTGAGCCATCTTGCCTGGTGCCGCAAAAGGGAATCCAGCTTCTCCGCGGTGCAGACGATGAGGTCGTAGTTCGCCAGGTGTGGGTCTGCGCTGTCGAAATCGCCCACGCTGAGCGCTATCCTGCAGTTCTGCCCGTATCTTGCGCGGAAGGACTTGACTTTCTCGCTGGCCAGCGCCACCAAAGGAACTATGTAAATCGCCTTGTTGCCTGACTCCAGGATGTTCTTGAGACAGGTCAGCTCGGCTATCAGCGTCTTTCCCGACGCCGTGGGTGTGCAGACAAGCAGGTTCTCGCCTTGAAGTAGGCCTGCCTTCAGGGCCTTGTCCTGGGCAGGGCGGAGCTCGTCGATGCCTTCCGAAGCCAGTATGGTGGAAAGCGCTGCCGGTATCTCATTGGATATGTCCGAGAGATGCATGTCCGGGGGTCATCTCGTCGCGTTATTATTCTTTGTGCGGAAATCTTATAATTGGGGAGTGGGAGTCCGGCATTATGTCGTTCAAGGTAATCCACGAAAAATCCATCTGCATAGGCTGCGGCGCCTGCGTGGCGGTCTGCCCAAATAGGTGGGAGATGGGGGATGATGGCTTCAGCCATCTCAAGGGCAGCAAAAAGGAAGATGGCAATGAGGTCCTTGAAGTGGAGGATGATTCCGATCAGAAGGCGGCGGATGTCTGCCCGGTGAGTTGCATCAGCGTCAACAAGTCCTAGGTGTGGCTTAGTATGAATTCTATCAGGTAGAACGCGCTGCCCAGCGCGACCACGATTTCCAGGAACAACAAACGGTTGCTGTTCACCCTGTCTGTCATCAGGCGGTAGACGTCCTGTATGGTGTTGAGCTTCTGCCGGACGCTCTCCTTCCATTGGTCCAGGCCGAAGCGGTCGCTCGCGGTGGAATATATCCGGGCAAGATAGCTGTCTCCTATGAGCTTCAGGCCGTTGTCTATGCGTTCCACGACGGATGTGATATCGATCCTTACTGTTTCGAGGTGCTTCAGCACGCTCCCATATGGGTTGAAGAGAACTAGTACCTTCTTGGTCAGGTCGTCGTGCGCCTTGCGCAAAGAATCATCGAGCAAGGCGTCATACCTGCGCAGCTCCAGCAGTTCTATTATGGCGTATTCTATCACGTCGTGGACATCGTAGGCGTGCTGCGCGCTGTATACGAACGCGGCTTTCGTGTCTATTATTATCAGGTCGTCAGCATAGTAGGACAGCGGCTTCCGAACCGCTTCGCTCAGCTGCATCGCGCTCAGGGGCTCGCGGTCGCAACGCAATATGTTCGCGATGGCTTTCTCGTGCTTGTCCAGGAGGTCTTTTCCGCTGATGGTCCGATTGAAACTCTCGACATGGATTATCATGTAGTCCTCGACGAACTCTCCGCCGTCCGGGCCTTCTATCAGGTCGGCTATCTGTTTCTTTATGTCCTCGAACGCTCGCGTGGCGGCCGCCTTCATGGATTTCTCAGTGAGAACGTTGCAGGTGGTGGCGAGGGATTCGAGCGTGTTTTGTATCGGTACCCGAAGCCGTATTGTTATCGTGCCGAAATCGTAGAGCTTGGCTATGGCCTCGGCTTCGCCGACTTTGCCCAGGCGGACGAGTACCGGGTGTTCCTTGTATTGTATGTGCTCGGGCGCGAGCCTTTCGATGGTTATGGGTATGCGTTGCGCCTTGTCGCCCAGTCTTTTCGTTGCGGTCTTGAGGTCGATTCCTGTGCCGACGTCGAAACTGTAATAGACAAGGGCATTGCCTGTCTTGATTTCGAGCTTCACCTCTTTTGGCATAGGCTTCCGAGAGAGGACTGGTTTAAAAATATGGCGTCTATTTGTTTTCCGGCTCGGCTTCTTCGACTGCTTCGAAGGATTTCTCAATCTCTTTCTCGGTCTTGTCGACCTGCTTGGTCATGTTCTCAGCCTGCTCGGTCTCGGATTTGATTTCAGCGTCTATGGCCTCGATTTCTTTGTCCAGGTCGGCGGCATTGAGCTCGTCCTTGATTTCCTCTTCTTTTATGTTCTGCAAGTCTCTATTGAGCTGTTCAATCTCCGAATCCTGATTCACGTTGGCGTGTTCGCCACTCACTATGGCCCTGGCGCGGTCCATCGCTTCTTCATTTGTTTTTGCCGCGCCGTGCAGAAGAAGCACTTTTGCAAGTTCCGCGATCCTTTCGTTAGTGTCAACCATGGAGTGGCAGTCTCCTGTCGCGTATAATAATTTGTCGTCGCGTCACCTCTCAAGGGTGTCTCTATAAGTTTTAATAGGGCGCTTCCGGTTGTTTATAGATGGGATTCGATATTGTCAGCATAGGCAGTGCCGCGGTGGATTTCTTCG
>CAYSVV010000096.1:869-2967 GCA_964434695.1 uncultured Methanosarcinales archaeon | reverse complement strand
GCCGTGGCAGTCATCCCTAAATCCCCGAGTTCCTTCCAGCTTCGCACGACCTCGTCCTGCGACACGCCAGAAGCTTTTGAAAGAGCCTTCACCGTGAGCTGCGCCGAGAACCCGAGTTCCCTGGGATCCCACTGCGGGAAAACACGGCCCTGGACGAGTTGCAGGACGTGACCCAGCTCTTTTCCAGGCACTGTCCGTATGAAACCCGCGAGTATGTTCGTCTTCTCCAGGCGCTTGGCCGTCGAAGTCACCGCATCATATAGCGCCGCCAACCCTGAATAGTCCATTTCAGGGTATCAAGCGCTCCCGTTTAACTCGTTTTTGGAAATGTGTTATCCATCACAATCAAGGATAAAAAAAGAAACCTACCCGTATCAGGCCATGGGGTTGGTTTCTGTCAGCGTCGGCAAGCCGCGGAATATAGTCTTCCGGCTGATTAGAGAATGCGACGACAGGATGTTCCTCAGCCGCAACGAGGACAGGCAGCACGAGTACGGCCCGCTCTCCCTCGAGGAAGCCATGATTTACCGTACAGAAAGAGGGTTCGTTGCCGCATCCTCCGTCGAAGTTTATGGCACTCACCGCATCCCTTTGGAGGCCCTCGCGAGGAGATTCTGCGTCAAGACATCGAAAAACGACATCACGATAAAGAACGGCGTGCCGAATTTCGAGATGGCTCTCGCCCGAAGCTACGTCCGCGACCGCTGCAGGATAACCCTGGTCTCGACTTCTCCCTTGCTTTCCACCGGGACATATCTTTGTGATTTCCGACAACGCCTTATGGTTTTCGCCGACGCTCACGGGACCTTGATCAACGGCGCGCTGGACATCTCGAAGTACGTTTTTCTCCCGGAGAGCATCAGGATACGCTGGGATGCCGGCACGCTGAAACAACCCGGCGACATCGAGTGAAAGTTTATAAGCACGTTTTGCGAGTGCCTTGTCATGGACGTATTCGAAGCGTTGGAAAAGCGCAGGAGCGTGCGCAAGTTCCTCGAGGTGCCGCTCAACTGGGAGCAGGTCGCCAAGGTCATCGAGGCCGCGCATTTTTCCCCGACGGCAGGCAACGCCCAGGACGTCCGGTGCTGCGTCGTTCTCGATCCTGATACCAAGCAAAAAATCGCCGAGGCCTGTCTCCAGCAGTATTGGATATTGAAGGCACCGGTCCACATCGTCGTCGGAATAGATCCGGACAAGAACGAGAAGTTGTATGGCAAGCGCGGCGTCGATGTATACACTCATCACGACGCTGGCGCGGCTATTATGGCCATGCTTCTCGCCGCCGAAGCCCAGGGATTGGCCGCATGCTGGGTTGGCGCTTTCGAAGAATCATTGTTGAAGAACGCCGTCGGTATCCCTGACGGAATAATGCCCGAGGCAGTCCTCATTCTTGGTTATCCCGACGAGAAACCCGCCGCTCCTTTGAAGTTCGGCATCGAGACAATGATATACATAAATTCCTGGGGCAACAAATATCTGCATCTAACCGATGTCTGGGGAGACTACAGCAGGGGTGTCGATGCGGCCCTCAAGAAAGCGAAGGAGATCGCTTCGAAGATCGGAAGGCGTCTCCGCGAAGTCTGATTTCCGTCGACAAAACTTCAAGAACAACAGAATTTCACTCGAAAGTACTGACATGACTAGTACAAAATATATATCGCATCACCTCTACTTGTCTTTCAACAATATTTAAATAATAATAAGAACTCGAACATAAGTATATTTGGGTTATTGGGGCATCAAACGTTTTGGCGAACGAAGATGCATAATGTGAGATTCATTTCGTTTGGCGACGAAATGCATCTGAGCTTCGGATTGGCGTCCGTTGCTGGCATCCAGGATTTGGCGTCCTGAACACGGCTTGTTCTAAAGAGGAGTATATGACACTCCGATAAAAAGCTTTCGGTAGCGTAAGCTCTGAAAGTTCAAACAAAAGGGGACAAAGGGGGCAACACAAATGGACTTCCTCGTAGAAAGGGCAAAGCAGCAACAGACATCAATGAATGAAGTAGACGTAGCACCAGCAACGATCAAAGTCATCGGCGCTGGCGGAGCAGGCAACAACATGGTCTCGTGGCTATATCGCCGCGGCATACGC
>CAYSVV010000096.1:0-859 GCA_964434695.1 uncultured Methanosarcinales archaeon | reverse complement strand
CATACGCGGAGCGGAGATCATCGCCTGCAACACCGACCAGCAGCACCTCAAGATAAGCGAGGCTGACAAGAAGTTCCTCATGGGCAAGGAGATTACCAGAGGACTTGGATGCGGAGGCTTCCCTCAGAAGGGAGCGGACGCGGCCCAGGAGTCGCTCGCCGAGATAAAGGAAATACTCAAGGGCTCGGACATGGTATTCGTCTGCGCCGGAATGGGCGGAGGCACTGGAACAGGCAGCGCGCCTGTAGCCGCCCACGTGGCAAAGGATATGGGCGCCATAGTGATAGGCGTCGTGACCATGCCGTTCAAGATCGAGCGCGCACGCTGCGACAAGGCAGAATGGGGCCTTGACCAGCTACGCAAGGTCAGCGACACCGTCATAGTGATAGACAACAACCGCCTGGTTCAGATAGCGGGCAACCTGCCAGTACAGCAGGCCTTCGCAGTGGCGAACGAGCTAGTGTCGACGATGATCAAGGGCATAGTGGAGATAATCGCGGTGCCCTCGCTCGTCAACCTCGACTTCGCGGACGTCAAAGCGATAATGACGAACGGCGGAATCGCAGCCATAGGCGTGGGCAGCAGCGACACGAACAACCGTGTCGACGAAGCAGTACGCGGGGCTCTCGAGAACCCGCTGCTCCAGATCAACTACGAGGGCGCCACCGGCGCGCTCGTGCACGTGACTGGCGGAGCGGACATGACATTGGATGAAATCAACCGCGTGGGCGAAATCGTCACAGAAGGTCTTGACGAAGACGCCAACGTGATATGGGGAGCTCGAGTGGACGAGTCGATGAAGGGCAAGATCATGGTGATGACAATCATCACCGGGGTCAAGAGCCCTCAGATAACCGGC
>CAYSVV010000095.1:0-3050 GCA_964434695.1 uncultured Methanosarcinales archaeon | reverse complement strand
CCAGGCAGACCTGAACAAAAGCATCAAGGGCCTTTCCGAAGCAATCTCAAGCATCGAGGGCGGCGAACACTCGCGCATATTCTACTGCGCGACGGGCTACGATCTCTTTGGACCTATAGTGCGCGGTCTGAACGATGAAGGCCTGAACAAAGGCAGCCGCATCGTGTTCGAGAAGCCGCACGGAAACTCCTTGAAGACTGCGAAAGAGCTGGACAAGGAGATCCTTGACTCGTTCGATGAAAAACAAGTGTACAGGATAGACCATTACCTGGGCAAGGATGCTGTCCAGAACCTGTTGGTACTGCGTTTCGCAAACCCGTTGTTCGAGCGCGTCTGGAACAAGGACGCCATAGAAAGCATACGTATAACCATCGACGAGGAATTGGGCGTCGGAGAACGCATAGGGTACTATGATGCCGCTGGTGCTTTGAGGGACATGTTGCAGAATCACATGTTGCAGTTGGCTTCTTTCGTGTTGATGGAAGCGCCTAAATCGCTCGCGACAGAAGACCTGCACGCGGCAAAGGCCGCCGCCTTGAAATCTCTCGTTGTCAACGGGGCGGATGATGTCGTTCTCGCGCAATATGCTGATTATTCCGCGGAAGTCGCCAAGGCGGGCATCGCAAGGACAACAACCGAGACCTTCGCGGCTTTGCGCCTTTACAGCAAGGATCCGAGATGGAAGAAAGTCCCGATAATATTGCGCAGCGGGAAGAAGCTGCCGAAGCGTTATGCCCAGATAGAGATACGGTTCCGCAAGGACCCCTGCATATTGCATTGCACGATAGGCACGCCGCCGAACATATTGCAGATCAACATACAGCCGACACAGGACATCAACTTCGCCATGGCGACGCGCGCGCCTTCGGGCAACGTTGTGCCGGTCACCATGGGATTCGCCCACAGCAATGCCTTTGGAACAACTTCCCAGGAATCCTACAAGCGGCTCCTGGCGGCGATTCTCGTCGAGGATGATGCGTTGTTCACGCGACCTGAAGAGATAGAGGCGGCCTGGAAGCTGATAGATCGTGTGCAGGAGCTGCGCGGAAAAGTCAAGATGACGACCTACAAAGCAGGCACTGACGTTTCCTTGCCCTGGTAAACAGGCAAAGCCCTAACTGCCGATAGCAACGCCATCCAGTCAGGATAAACCGTGGTGTTGCGGAAAGCGTATCCTTCGTTCCATCGCTTGCGTAGCATCATCACTTTGTAATTGTTCTGAGCGTAAACCCTGGCGTTCTCCGGGTCGTCCTCGATGACCACTTGGGCCTCGTCACCGAGCAGGCTCTCCAGCTCGAAGGCAAGATCTGCTTTCGAGCAACGCGCAAGCTCCTTCGGGCCGTTCGTGAACCTCACATCCTTGACTCTCGGGAAGAAAGCTCGCAGGAAATTCCGCGTCTTGTCCTCGATCGCGAGAGGCCGGTTGGTTATCATGTATACGTCGTCCATCTTGCACAGTTCAGTGACGCCGGGCATCGCGCCGGGCGTGGGCTCGATAAGAAGGAATTCCGGGCTGTCATTGAAGTCCCAGACGCGTTCGACGGCTGCCTTTCGAGGGCAGCCTATGATCCTCTCGAAATCATATGTCTTGAACTGGCTCCTGCGCAGCCGCGTCTTGTACTTGATGTCGTGCCAGCGGATGAAGCTCGCCAGGAACTCGGCACAACATTCGTCTATGTCGCATATTATCATTCGACGGTGGCAAAACTGCCTTCATTTATTACTTTCGTCGAATTCCACTTGTTTCTTCCTGGATGTCGTTCCTGAGACCAGCCGACAGGGTCTTTTGAAATGCCGCTTAAGCAGCTTCAGAAGCTCGATATTGGCCTTGTTGCCCTCGGCCGGCGCGGCTATGTCCACGATAAGAACTCCATCCTCCGTTCCTTTAACAATGGAACGCGGAGCGCCAGGCCGCACCTTGACGTCGATCCTCACTTGTATTCTCGCCAGCGGTGCTTGCACTTCTCGCACTCATAGAAACGCGTGGCAGGCTCGTCCGCGGAACGCGTCTGTATCTCCCAGTGTTTCGCCTTCTCGTGCTTGCACTTGGGGCATTTTGCGTCCACCGTGACCCGTGGGTCGGCTTCCTTCTCCACGACGTTGACTTCCTTTTGCTCACTGCCTGCGCTGGTGAGCTTCATCTCGCCGACAGCCAGGTAACCGCAGGCGCCGCATTTCATCACGCGCTTGCCATTCTGGACGGTGGGTAACAAAAGAGATCTGCATTTCGGACAGAACATGTCTACCTCCCCAACATCGTATTCACCAAAGTGACGAAACCTATCTTTATCCAGCCTAGGAACGGAATCCTCACGGCGGCCTTGCCAAGAACCCTGTCCTGGCTTATGCTGGTCTCCATTATCACCTTGTCATCTTGGCCGCAGTTGTGGTCGCCCTTGGTGCCGTAAACTATCCCCGAGGTGCCATCGCGCTGTTCGACTATGCGATGTATAATCGGGTCGGATTTGGAAGGCGCGCTGAAGATCAGTACATCACCGATGGTCGCGTCTTCTGCGCTGACCAGAATCATCAAGTCGCCCTTGTTGAATCCATCATTGAACCGGTATGACCTGAAGGTCGTCTTATCTATGCCGAGCTGCTCGTAGACCGTGGCTTGGGTGGTGTTGCCCTGGCGCCCGATGCAGGATGATTGCCACCAGTTATTGAACGTGCCGTCGTGCTCCATGCTCTCGCTAACGACCGCAACTATGGGGAAAGATGTGCCGAGCAATAGCCCTAGCAGAGGATAGACGACGAATTTGATCAATACAAAGGCGACAATGACGTTGGCTATCCAGCTAAGGACGCTGTCCTCGTGCCAGAGAAAGTGCCAAATCGCGCCGAGGACGCGCTTTGTCTTCTGCCAGCCGGTCGGTTCTTTCTTGAATTCTTTGCGCTGTTCGCTCTTCTCGGCAGGCATGATGGCGTCACCCTCGAGACACTTTTAAAGGTTATGCCTTATTGGAAGTTGACGGGTACCACGATTATGGCGCCCTCGTCGGTCTTGGTGATGCGAGTGGTTCGCACGCGGTCCTTGTCGGTCTCGTAGT
>CAYSVV010000094.1:0-3070 GCA_964434695.1 uncultured Methanosarcinales archaeon | reverse complement strand
ATCGATGCTTATGGGGATTACCTTCCTGAATCGCCAGAGGATCTGCGTTTGCCCGACCCTGATCCTTTGATGCCTCCTTTCGGGGATTACCAGTACAAGGAGCTTCTTTCGACAAGCATAGTCTCAGGCGTGTACTACTCGCATCTGCGCGTTGTCTACCCGGATTTCATCAACGCTTCCAGCGAGGATTTCAACAAGACGCTAACAATCACTTCTTTGACCACGTGCAACGTCACCGGGCTTCCGAAGACCAAGGCCGAAAGCGACTGCGTGAAGTACTTCTGGGAGCTGGGTCTTCGGGCGTCCGAACTGTGGACCGTGACCAGCTACAAAACTTGCCGCGGCAACATCGCATCTGATCTTACCATTGTGAACACTGCTGTCCAGAACAATGAAATGAAAGGCACCCAGGCCGGGCTTCGCTATGCCACTCTCGCGACCGCGTTGAAATGGTGCCAGGGCAGGTTCGGCAAGGACTTGACCGTGATTCCTCCCGAAGGTCTTGAGCTTCTCGGCAGGAACATAACCGAGGAACCGCCTGTCGTGCCTGAATCCAAATCCTATGCTTGGCTGTGGTGGGTGGCGGGCGGAGTCGCTTTGCTGGTCGCCGTCGCAGCGGGAATCTATATCGCCCGCAAGTGATGCATCAGTTCTCTCTGAGCTGGAACGCCAACGATGTCGAGTAGTCCCCTGGCTTGTCCGTGATTATCCTCGCTCCCAATGGCACACTATCCCCAGGGGAAAGATAAGTCAGCAACACGCTCGTGCTGGTGACGTTGGCTGACGCGCTTCCTGCGTTAATCTCGACCGTCGCCATCGTTCTGCTGCCGTTCAGCAGCACGCTAGTTCGTGACACGCGTATCTCCACATCCACGTTGCCCGCGTTCCTCAAAGTAGGCCGTGAGTTACCCCATTCATCATCACCCTCGACGGAATTTCCATCCAGCTCCAATGAATCCACGTCGCTCTGCACCGCCAGCAACGGCAGCACTTCGAACGTCCTGCTGAGCTCTCCTGCTGTCACGGTGTGCTCGCCAGGCGTTGTTGTGAACGGCAAAGGCGCGTCCGCGCCGTATCTTCCGGAGCTGAGTTGCTCGACATCGAGTTGTTCCCCATCCAGCGTTATCTCAGGGGTTGTTTCGTATTCAACGACTATGCTCAGGTATTTTGTGTCACCAGCGACAAGGTTGACCTGTGTTGCCTCGTTGCCGTTGTCGGTGATGGACAATGACGAGCTGCTCCCGCTTCCTGAGATGCCCAACAGCATCATCGCGTCCAAGGGTTCGCTGAACAAAGGTTCTGTCTCCATCATCTCATCGCCCTGTCGCCAGTAGGCCATTCCTGTGCCGGATGCGGGATAGATGATTTCATCAATAACTGTTCCGTTCGCATCGCGCAGCGTGAGCTTTCCGCCGTCATTCCTCAGCGTGATGCCTTGCTCGGTGTTCGCGTTCGCCCAGTCCGGGTCATCCTTGCTATCGCTCCATCCTGAATCCGCGATAAGGTACGCCTGTCCTGGGGACAATATCGTCCCGTCGGGAATAGTCGCGTCAGGGGTCGCGCTAGGCGTGTCCAGCTTCCATCTGCTTATGTCGATGGCTTCGCCGTCGTTCCACAATAAAACCGCTTCCCCGCCATTGTCCGTTCCTTCAGGGTCAGGATAGGCTTCCTGGATCAATACTGCTTGCGCAGCTGCGACGCAGCAAAGCGCGATTAAGATTGGCATCACTCTCATTTTACCCTCCACCTGAACTTGGATGGCGAGACCGTTTAGAAGCCTTTCCAGAAAATAAGTGGAGGATTTTCAGCCGTCGTAGACGTTTTTCCTGTGACCGATCAATATGACCATTATCGTTTTGTCGTCGATACCGGCTATCACTCGCCAGTCGCCGACGCGAAGGCTATGCTCTGGCCTGCCTTTCAGTCTCTTGAAGAAATGGCGCGGTTCTGACTTGCTTCTTCGCAATCGATCCATTATCCTGGCTCGTAGTTCATAGGGTAGATTTTCGAGCGCCCTGATAACTTCTTCGTCGAGTATTATGACGTGCATTCAGAGGCCCAGCCTTCTGCGCGCCTCTTCCTCTGTGACGAACTTTCCCGCTTGTATTCTTGCCCTGGCGCGGTCTATGGCCGCGATGGCGTCCTTTGACAGTTTGGGTTCGTTCAGCATGACCACCACCTTCCGTATCACTTCGTCATAGCTCTCGTTGCGGTATTCCCTGTAACGATCAAGCAATGCTTTCGTGTCCTTGTGGACTTTTATGGTGGTTGCTTCTGCCATTTGTATACTTAGGTATACCAAAGTATATAACATTTTCGGGTAGCGCATGGTTTTCGATAAGAAATCACCGATTTAGAAGCCTTTCCAGAAAATAAGTGGAGGATTTTCAGTTCAGTAGTTGAACCTTCGCTCGTACTCTTTGTGGTCGAACCATTCCAATATCACGCTTATTATCATGACTTCGTCTTGCTTGATTGTGTAAACGAGCCGCCGCGCTTTTGGCAGATTGTATTTCCATAAGTTGGTTATTCCGTGTTCGGTGACGTATCTGGGCGGCCAGAGTGCGGCTGGTATTTTCACGCCTGATGTGGGGTCTTTTGCGAGGTGGTCAATTGCTCTTGTTATGTGTCTCCATAGTGATATACCCTCGGATTTTCCTTTCGAAAGCGATTGATACCTTTCCTTGATAGAATGGGATGCGAACGCGACGTGCTTTTCTTTCAGCGTACCATCAGGCCTTCGCGGACCAGTTTCCGCACTCCTTCCGGATCCCACGTCCAGATGACGCTCCCGTCCTTCTCCACTAGTATCTTTCCGGATTCGATTAGGTATTCCAGAATCACCAGATATGTCTGATACATCATTTTCTTCGGGAGCTTCTTCCATATCTGGTACTTGCCGTCCTGGCTGTTCGTCTTGATGGTGCTCTCCACCATCCGGATTGAATCCAGTGTCGGACTGTGCAGCGTGATTGTCTGGGCCATATTGTATAATTATATATAACAACCCGTATAATAAACTATCTGCTGGATTTAGATGCCTTTCTGGAAAATAAGTGTAGGATTTTCA
>CAYSVV010000093.1:0-3094 GCA_964434695.1 uncultured Methanosarcinales archaeon | reverse complement strand
GGTTATGACCCTGTTGTAATGCTCCTGTCCTATCAGATAAAGGTCGTCGCCGTTTCCTTGCACCAAAGTCACCTTTCCGTAACTTCCCAGTATATCCTCCAAAGGCCTGTCCCGGACGTGAACCAATTCCGGCACCCTAGGCGTTACAGCAGGAGAATCCCGCCCCTCAACACCCATCCTGGGAACCGGCCTTTTGTTGAATGAGGCGTACATCGAGAACCCAACCAAAACAGTGCTGGCCGCAAGCGCGGCAACTTTGGCAAGATATCTGCGTCGGTCTCTTCTGAGCTCGCGTTCCAGGACTACATCTTTCTTTCCCACGGAACGCACCGAAAAACAGCACTATAAGAAATTGATGAATCAACATAATAAAAATAATAAAAAAGAAAGAGCCTACAGAGTCTCGATTCCGAGGTCAGAGTTCATCCTCCGGGCAGGAGCCCGTGTAGATGCCTTCTGATCACTTAATCCGAGCAGCCAGGGGCTGTGGACTCCGGTGATGATTGTCATCACCATTATCTTGCCCTTCATCTCGTCGCTGACACGCGCGCCCCATATGACGTTCGCGTCCGCGTCCATGGTCTCTGTGACCATCTCTCCTACTCTGTTTATCTCGTCCAGGGTCATGTCAGGACCGCCCTCGACGTGGATAAGCGCGCCTGTCGCGCCCTTGTAGTCGATGTCAAGCAACGGGTTGGCGAGAGCGCCACGCACGGCTTCATCGACACGGTTGTTGGTGTCGCTGCTGCCTATGCCTATCGCTGCCACGCCGCCGTTTGTCATTATCGACTTGACGTCCGCGTAGTCGAGGTTGACCAGAGAAGGCACTGCGATTGTCTCCACTATGCCCTTGATCATCGTCGATACGAGCTCGTTCGCCACTGCGAAGGCCTGCTGTACAGGCAGGTTGCCCGCAATCTGAACGAGGCGGTTGTTGTCGATCACTACGACAGTGTCGCTGTTCTTCCTGAGCTGCTGGAGGCCGAATTCAGCCTTGTCGCAGCGCGCACGTTCGATGTTGAATGGCATCGTTACTGTGCCGATGACGATGGCTCCAAGCTCCTTGGCGATGCCTGCCACAACCGGTGCAGCGCCAGTGCCTGTTCCTCCGCCCATACCAGCGCAGACAAAGACCATGTCCGAACTGCGCAGCGATTCCTTGAGTGCCATCATTGATTCCTGGGCAGCCTCGGCTCCCTTTTGAGGGAAGCCTCCGCAACCAAGTCCACGAGTGATGTCGCGCCCTATGAGGAATTTCTTGTCTGATTCGCTGATATCAAGGTGCTGTTTGTCCGTGTTAATGGCGAGTACTTCAGCGCCCTTGATGCCCTTGCGGTACAACCAAGAAACCATGTTGTTGCCAGCGCCACCGACGCCGATAACCTTTATGTTGGCCTGCCCTACGACAATGTCGTCCTGTGGGGCGGGCGCACTCCTCATGGCGTTTTGAACCATGAAATCCATGCCCATATTCCTGCCTCCTATCCTGCAACTACTATTGCCCTTTGGTCCAGTTTGATTTTCGTGAGGTGACCCTCAGCGAACGTGATGCCCCTGATCTTTGTGAAGCGGTTTCCCGCTGGAAATGGAAAACAAGAAGGGCCCTGCAACAGTTGGGGAATTTGGGTTGGGGGGTGGGTTCCAGAAACCGACAGGAACCCTCCTTGTCTGTAGTTTGAGCCATTGTGTCTCCTTGGACGCAATGGGCCGACGCTCGTCGCATCGGTTGTGCTTTTTGTATACTGGGTTCCTATATGGGCTACTCATATATAAATGTTTTCATTACGGCTACTAGTATCATTCATATAGTCCAAAACAAGTAATCTATCGACGAGAGATTATTAAATGAATGATCCGGAAACCACATAAAACCCCTTAAAAGAACAATAGCTCGTTGTCGCTCAAAGACAATAACACAATATGTTGTGGTTAAATCTGCTGTTAGGCACAATAGCCCATAAACCAATAGCCCAAGCAACAACATTTATATACTGATTTGGGTTTGACGCTACGGGGGACAGTATGGTCATACTCTACGACAGATTCAACCTTCCCGAGGACATTTTCGAGGTAATTTTCTCGACGGGACAGCAGAAGATTGTCGCGCGAGAATTGATCAAGTACATACTCACGAACAAGAGCGAGATCACCAAGACGGAGATGTCGCTTTTCGCTACCACCTTGCACGACGGCAAATACGAGACTGTTCTCGAAGAGGCACCCTACGCCGGAAGGAAAGTCAAGCTCAGCTACAACAAAAGGCAATTCTACGACAGGATATTGACTCCCATGAAGTCCATGGGACTCATCGATTACGACCTCTACAAGAAGACCTACAAGATCAGCGACAAGTTCTCCAACGACCTGCTCAAGATAGGCCTGATGTGGAAGCAGGAACTGCGCAAGCTCGGCGCAGGACAGTAATCAGCTGGCCTCGCATATCCTGCAATAATGATCGAAAGAGGTCGCCTCGCGCGCCGCCTTCTCCAATCTACTCGGCTTGCGTATGTACGCGTGCGCGGTCGCGTTGACCGCCCTTCTCGCCGAGGCCAGTATCATTTGGGCAGATATGTGCCCGTGCCGAGAACGATACATCCTCTTGTGCGCGTCGTCCTCCGCGTAGAAACACATGACTTCCTCGCGCATCCGCTCGGAAGCGTCGCGCCTCGCGGCCCTGTCGTCAGCGCGAAGAGTGTACCCGACGCAAGTTGCGCGCGCCTCCTCAAGATACTCCCTGCGGAAATCACCCTCAAGCGCGAAATGAGCAGGAGTGCAAGCGAAGTAGACATGGTCGATTTCGTGATGGATCGCGAAGACATCCTCGGATTCAGACAGGAAACAAAGAACCTGGCTTGCCAGCGACCTCAAGTCCGACCTCGCCCGAGGAAGGCCAGCCATCAACGTGTCCTTGCTCCTCAAGTGGGACTCCCTGCGCGCGGGCCATCGCGGACACCGCCTAGCGCGCCGGTCAATCTCGTCCATCACCCGCGCGCCGTACGATATCAGGCAGTCCGTGTCGTGCGCCCGGACATGACCTCCAAGGCCGCGGGCCGCGCGGTAGAAACTCCTTATCCGCTCGCACAATTCCTTGACG
>CAYSVV010000092.1:0-3128 GCA_964434695.1 uncultured Methanosarcinales archaeon | reverse complement strand
GCACTCCAGGGCATTCTTCGGAATCTCATTGAAGATCTCCTGCGCGGCGAACGGGCCGGAGAAGTCGCCGACGCCCGCGTGGTCGCGGCCAACGATCAAATGGCTGCAGCCGTAGTTCTGGCGGAACAGCGCGTGCAAGAGAGCCTCGCGCGGCCCGGCGTAACGCATGTCGAGCGGATAGCCGCCCTGCACCACGCGCTCGGGCCTGAAGTAGTTCTGAATCAGAGCGTCAATAGCCTTGACCCTGACTTCCGCGGGAATGTCGCCGGGCTTCAACGCGCCCAGAAGCTGGTGAATGTAGACGCCGTCGCAAACCTCGATGGCCACCTTCGCGAGGTACGCGTGGGAGTTGTGCATCGGGTTGCGAAGCTGCAGCGCCGCGACAGCGCTCCAACCCCTCTCCTCGAAAATCTTGCGGGCGTCGGTCGGGCGCTGGTATATGCCCTTGAACTCCGTTGGGAACGTGCTCTCGCTCAGAACCTTGACCGGCCCGGCGAGATTGACGTCCTTCTGCTCCATGACCATCTTTACACCGGGGTGCTCCATATCGGTGGTCTTGTAGACCTCCTTGCACTCCAGATTCTTGTCGATCGTGTACTTCTTGGTCACCTTCATGGTGGCCATCAGCTCGCCGGACTCGTCGTCCACGAGCGCGACTTCCTCATTGTCCTTGATCTGGTCGGCTTCTTCCTTCGTGGCAGACAATGTGATAGGAATGGGCCAGAAGACACCGTCCTTCATCTTCATCTGTGTGACGACGCTCTTCCAGTCCTCATCGCACATAAAACCGCCCAGCGGGGTGAAGCCGCCGATGCCCAGCATGATCAGGTCGCCCGTCTCGCGCGACGTGATGCGAAGCTTGCGCATCCCTTCGGCCTTCTTCTTTTCCTCAGCCAGCGCGCCACCCTCGAGCAGCAGCGGCTTGAGGACCTTGTCTTTTCCGTGCGGATCAACTAGCTTTCCCATCTTCTTAACAACCTCCTTCTTCGGGAATCCCTCGATTCCCAGACCACGCGAAGCCGGCCTTCAACACCCTGGCTGAAGGCTCATCTGCGTTATTACCGTGTTCCTATCTGTCGCCCGGAGTACCTCGCGTAAGCAAGAGCTACGGTCCTGTAAATCATGTGCGCGAAACGTGAATACGGAAAATACATAAGAAGTGTGAACACTGTTACGAGGTGAATGAAATACACCGGATATGCCGCACCCGGCGCCTCCGCGAAACGCAGTATCTCCGTTATGACTCCGGTAACCACGACCGCGTATATGACGAATATGAAGTTCCAATCCTTGGCTGTACTGCCCTCTTTGCTCTTGTCCTTGCCGGCGCGCTCAAAAATGATCCACGTCAGGCCTATCAGCATCGAGAGAGTGCTGAGGTTGCCGAGCACCTTAAGCGGGTCCCATAGCGGCAATGGGTAGTGGTCAAACACGTAGGCGGCGACAACGACGCCCGTCGTTACTATGAACAAGCCGGCGAACCCCCAGAAGGTCAGCAAGTGCGACAAGAAGCGGCTCTTGTTGAAGGTACAGCTGCGAAAATGAGTATGCGTGAGCACGTCCACAACCGCGCCCACGGCCGCGGAGCCTACGCTGCCGGTCCCGTTTTTCGCAGGCGCGTTGCGACACATGTCGCTCCAGAAGCGTTTGACTCCCACAACCGCGCCCACTACAGCCAGCATAGCGAAGCCGGCAAAGAAGACCTGGAGCGGAATGTGCGGGAAGAACGTGCCGTAATCGACGTGTTCAAGCACCGGCACCGGCAGGATGCCGAATTGTCTCGCCATCTCGACATGCTCGCCGCCGTGCCCCATGCCTCCGAATATATTCAGCACAATAAGCATCAGGATCGCAGGCACGATCATCATGATGCCCAGCAATGTCGGCTTGGCCAGAGCAGCCCCCATGAATCCGGGGAAAGCATAGTGTTTGATCGTGTAGTCGCGAACAGCCGCCAAAACGTCGCCCGGTTTTGCGCCTCTCGGGCAGGCCTCGCTGCAATCTCCGCAACGGTGGCACAGCCAGACGTCCGGGTCGCCGACAAGCCTGTCCTTGAGGCCCCACTGCGCCCAAATCATCTCCTTGCGTGGGAAAGGCCGGTCATCGGGCGAAAGCTCGCACTTAACCGAACAGGTCGCGCACTGATAGCATTGCTTCAGCGTATCACCGCCACCCTGGATAATCTCTTTCGCGAAGCCCTTGTCAGGTTTCAACACATACGCTTCCGACATACTTTCCGCCTTCTCCTGAGAACCGTTCGAAGCCTTATTAGAAGCCCTTGAACGGGTTGGGGCCTGCTTCGTCTATCTCCGCAGCGAACTCGTCTATAATCTGCGGCAATTTGTGGAAATCCGTAATCGCCAGTTCCTCGAGGCGTACTCTTTCCGTTTCGAGAGCGAGCTGGGTCAGTTTTTCCTGTATGTTTTCGCCGCGGGTGCCCATCAGCTCACTGCCGCGGACGTAATGGCATTGGTAGTCGTCGCCGGACTTGCAGCCGATGAGCAGCACTCCATCGTACCCCCGCGATAGCGCGTCGGCGATCCACACTATGTTGATCGCGCCCATGCACCTCACGGGTATAAAACGGATGAACGCGGAGTACATCTGGCGCAGAATGCCCGCCGTATCCAGCGCGGGATAGGCGTCATTCTCGCACAACAGCCCCAGCATGCGCGGTTTCTCCTCGTCCTCGTCAGGGACTTCCACAGATTTGATCATGGACGAGACAATATCGATAGAGTAATCCTTGAACGAGATAATCCTCTCCGGGCAGGCTCCCATGCAGATGCCGCAGCGGCGGCAACGGTACGGGTTGGGCTTCGGCGTGCCGTCGGAGTCCTCGTTGATGGTTCCGAACGGACACTCCTCGGTGCACCGCTTGCACTTTGTACAACGCTGCATGGCGAAGTCAGGGAACGACCGATCCTCCCAGCGCGGGTGGACGGCAACGCCTTGAGCGGTCAACTCAACCGCCTGAATTGCTTTCATCGCCGCACCGGCGGCGTCTTCCTTGCAGGAATCGGTGTCATTAGGCGCGCGCACGCTTCCGGCCGCTTAGATGCCGGTCCGCCTGGTCTCATATGGGATACAAATAAAGTGAGAGTCATGGAAATTATATTTGAGCACCG
>CAYSVV010000091.1:491-3157 GCA_964434695.1 uncultured Methanosarcinales archaeon | reverse complement strand
CTTTATGGTCTTGCCGAAGTCGACAAGAAGAAAGGCCTGAACTTTCCTGTTTTCATCATAAAGTGGATTCCCACGTCAGATATGTACAAGGGCGCTGCTTTCTCGAAGAAATACCTCGACCAGATAATCAAGCTGGCGAAGTCGGCCGACAACGTGACCGTCGCCACAGACTACGACATCGAGGGAGAGGTCATAGGCCTGAACATCGTGCGTTTCGCCTGCAAGCGAAAGGACGGCCGCAGGATGAAGTTCTCCGCGCTCACCAAGCCCGACTTGGTGCACGCCTATGAACACGCATCTCCTCATCTTGACTGGGGGCAGGCAGAGGCCGGCGAGACCCGCCACGAGCTCGATTGGTTCTACGGAATAAACCTATCGAGGGCGTTGATGAGCGCGATAAAGGCCGGCGGCATATTCAAGGTTCTCAGCACAGGACGCGTACAAGGGCCGGCGCTCAAGACAATAGTCGACCGCGAGAAGGAGATAAAGGCGTTCAAGCCCGTTCCATTCTGGCAGATCGAGCTTTTCTGCGAGTCCAAGAAGAAAGAGTTCAGGGCCCAGCACGAGAAGGACAAGTTCTGGGAGAAGAAAGAGGCCCTGGCGGTCTTCAAGAAGGTGGATGGCCAGAAGAATGCGAAAGTGAAATCGGTCGATACGCAATCTTTCAACCAGATGCCTCCCCCTCCTTTCGACCTGACTTCATTGCAGACAGAATCATACCGATGCTTCGGCATCGTGCCAAAGACCACGCTCGAGATAGCTCAGGATCTTTACACCGCGGGATACATCAGCTATCCCAGGACGTCGAGCCAGCAGTTGCCCGAATCCTTGGGCTTCGCCTCAATCATGAAGGCTCTGGCAAAACAGGCGAAGTACGATCCGCTCGTCGACAAGCTGAAGAAGCCCTACAAGCCGAACAACGGCAAGAAGACGGATCCGGCGCACCCCGCCATATACCCGACAGGAATCGTTCCGGGCAAGCTGGACGATCGCGGAGCCAAGATATACGACCTCATTGTCAAACGCTTCCTTTCAACATTCGGCGAGCACGCTGTCCGCGAGACAGTCACGTTGAAGCTGGACTGCAACGGTGAGATTTTCATCGCCAAGGGCACGACGACTGTCAAGAAGGGCTGGCACGAGCTCTACGTGCCCTATGTTCCGTTCAGCGAGACCGAGCTGCCTGTGCTCAAGGAAGGCGACAACGTCGACATCCAGAAGATTGAGATGCAGGACAAGCAGACTCAGCCACCCAAGAGGTTCACCGAGGCCAGCATAATCAAGGAGCTGGAAAAGCGCGAGCTCGGCACCAAGGCCACGAGGGCGCATATAGTCGACACCCTCTACCAGCGAAACTACATCAAGGGTCGCGCCATAGAGGCGACCGAACTGGGCATCCACCTGGTGGGTGTGCTCGAGAAACACGCGCCGAAGATAGTCGACGAAGAGCTGACCCGCAAGTTCGAGCAGGATATGGAGATGATCCGCGAGAACAAGGTGAAGAGCAAGACCGTCCTTGACGAGGCAAAGCGCGTCCTCAAGGAGTTGCTCGACGATTTCCGCAGTAAGGAGAAGGACATCGGCGAGGGCCTGAAGACCCACTTCGCGGAGACACGCAACGCGCTCGCGCGCGTCGGCGACTGCCTGAAGTGCGGCAAGGGCCAACTGATGATAAAACGGGGGAAGTTCGGCCAGTTCATCGCCTGCGACCGCTATCCTGATTGTGACGCGACATTCAATCTTCCTAACACCGGCCGCGCCGAAGTGACAACGCTGCAATGCCAGCGCTGCAATTATCCTGTTGTCAGGATGATACGCAAGGCCAAGAGACCACAGGAAGTCTGCATAAATCCAGAATGCCCGGCCAAACAACTCGCCGAGGCATTCCAGGAGCACCCCTGCCCCCAGTGCAAGGAAGGCACGATAATTCTGAGACGTTCACTCTACGGTTCTTTCGGCGCCTGCAACAAGTTCCCTAAGTGCAGGCACGTCGAACGCCTCGCCATCAAGAAAGACGTCAAGAAGGATTAGTTCAGACGAAGAACAACGCGAGCATCTTTCCCAGCGCAAGCTGCGCGATGTAGAACACGGTCACGCTCACTATGACGAACACAGGTATGTACCTCACGCCATCCCTTACGTTTCCGCGCTGTATGAGAGACAGGATCAGGCTGGCGAATATGGATGTGACCGATAGCGCTATGTAGCAGAACGTCGTGAAATCTTCAGGGGTTATCGCCACCGTGCTGAACTGCACCGGCAGGTTGGACGCCTGGGACAGGCTTCCCGAGAGTTGCGCGACGAACTTGCTGAGTATCACCAAAAGCTGTTTGGCGAGCGCGAAAAGTCCGGGCGCGATGACTCCTACGACAGCTGATATGAATATTGCATAGCCCAGTGTCGTAGCACGCATCTCGTCCTTGAGTTTCTTGGTCTCGCGGAGGTTCTCGACGACCTTGTCTATGATGCTCGCCACCTCTCCTCCGCCCTTGAGTCCCTCCACCACTATCTGGAATGAACGGGAGAGCACAGGACTGTCATACTTGCGCGAGAGCTCGGACAACGCGTCCTCGACGTCCTGTCCTGTCATCGCCCTCTTGGCCGCGATCCTGACTTCGGTGGCCAGCACCGTGAACTGTGGTTTGATGGCGAAGAACAGCGCGCGG
>CAYSVV010000091.1:0-481 GCA_964434695.1 uncultured Methanosarcinales archaeon | reverse complement strand
AGCGCGCGGTCGAAGGACATCCCTCCTTTCAGGTTCTGGCTCACGAACTGCAGGAAGTCCACCAGCACCGACTCCATCTCGACGGTACGGCCGTATATCTTCAGGTCGACCCAGACATATATGCTGCTCATCATAAGGTAGCTGATGAACAACGCCGTCAGTGCGAAGCTCACGAAAGTCAGGAAGAAGAACATTATCGCGCGCGATAGCGCCGAGTAGCCCGCGGTGTACTCGCTTATCCAGGGATAGGCGAAGAGAACGTAAAGCGCCAATGTGACCGCTATGCCCACGAAGAACATCAGCCCGAACTTTTCATAGGGCACTTCGTGTATGCCTGCCTTCTCGAAATAGCTGCGTATCCTGGGCCTGAATGTCTGAGGTATGAACGCTTTTCCGAAGTCCTGGAGGAAGCTCACAGGTTCACCTCAGGACGTATCGAGCGGAAGACGCTCATGAACATGAATTGCACGAAGGCCAGCAC
>CAYSVV010000090.1:0-3233 GCA_964434695.1 uncultured Methanosarcinales archaeon | reverse complement strand
TCTGTTTGACTAAGAGTGACTGGCCGGACGCTGATCCGCACAGGCGTTGCGAGAGCGTTGCCTCCGCGGTAGCTAGCGTTTATCATGAAGCCCGCTTCCTGGACTCCCTGCAGTATCAGGCGCGGTATGAGCACGTCGGGCATCGGCGTTCCGATATCTATCGAGAACGCTCCTCCAGAGCCGCACATCGCGTAGGTTATCGTTGTGGGTCCTCGAGACGCTTTCCTTCCTGCCAAATCCACTGCCTCGAGCCTAACTTTGTTGTTCCAGCCGGCGGTGTAGCTTGCGCTCGCCGAAGGAGTCTTTGTATCCTTGAGGCCTTCATTGCGCTCGAGGTTGATTTCCTTCGAGAACACGCCTGCCTCGTCGGTGAGAGTGCCTATTGGCTTGTCATCGTTCAGGTAAATCAGGACAGTGCCTGGCTTGTTCAGCCTGCCTCTTACCTTGACCGTTGAAGTGTAGCTCGGGCTCAATTCAGCGAGGTTGTCCTCGATGAATTCTATGGGCTCGCTGTCCACTTTTGTGACGCCGGTTATCTTGGCGATGTTTCCCGCGCGATCCTTGGCTTCAAGGACAACTGTGTTGTCGCCCTCGCCAAGGTCTATTGTGATGCTGAAATCCCCTTCGACTTTCGTGCTTGCCTTCTGGGCGCAGCTTATGGACGCTTCCTGGGCAAGCACGTCGTTTTTTTGCCCGTCGTTCGGGGTCGTTACAGTGAATATCTCGCTCTGTGGACCTTCCGCGCAGGAGTGCACCGCGGCAACCCTGTATCTATAGACAGTGCCTGCGCTCGTGCCGTCGCTGTATTTGGTGTCCGTCACCACAGCCACCCTTGTCCCGTCGCGATAGATTGCGTAGGCCGTCGCGTCCTGCACGCGTTCCCATTCAAGGTGCACTGCGTTGCCGAGTATCTGCGTGGCCTTCACTCCGAGCACCCTGTCGATGGTGACTGCTTCCTGCTGTATCCCATACGTCAAGGTGACTGGCTTGTCCACCTTGCCGGTGAGAGTCAATGTGTTCGACGCGAGATAATTCGGGATCGGCGCGTTGAGCGTTATCTTCGGCGGGTGCGGGTCGCTGGCTATGGTGAATTCCTTCTCCGCTTCGTTACCGGCGTTGTCCTTCGCGAGCACCTTTATCGTGGCCTCGCTTCCCGAGAACTTCACTGCCGCGAATCTGAACGAGCCGTCGTTTCCAGCGACAGTGCCGCGCGAGGCCTGGCCGTCCACCAGCACGGTGACCCTTGCTCCGGCCACTGTCTTTCCGACGATGTCGACCGATTGCGTCGTGACCGCGACCGGCACGGTGAGTTCCAATGGCATGCCTTCGCCGCCAGTGTAGAACCCGCTGCGCGTCGCGTTGGCGCAGTTACCTGCCTCGTCGCATCCGCCCACGATCATCACGTAGGCGGTGTTCGTCTCTACTTCGAGCGATAGTTCGTGGTTTGTAGTAAGCGTGTCGTCCTGTGCGAGTATTGTGGGTTCGCGTTCGCCATAGAACACCATCGATGTCGCTGGCTCGCTTGTCCTCCAGGATATCGTGGCACCCGCGGTCGTGTCAGTCGTGATGTTGCTGAAACTCGGCGGGAACCTGTCGCCCTGGCTCGTCCTGGCCTTGTAGAACTGTCCGCTGTTGTCATCTATCTTGTTTGCGCCGGATTCCGAGAGCGCCAGTATCTGGAAGAGGTAAGTCGTGCCTGGCTGGAGGCCATCTATAACGAGTCGATGTGTCTTCTTGAACGTGTTGTTCTGCACGTGGCTCTCCAAAGGAGCAGTTATGCCATAACCGATGTTGCTTATGGACGGTTCGTCAGTTGTCCAGGCGACGGTGAAAGTATCATCGCCTACGACAACAACAGGGTTCTCGTCGTGGAATATGGTGAGCGCGAAAGCGGCAGGGACCAGCACGAGCAGCAAGAACACGAGCACTGCGCGGGATGGCTTCATCGCTGTACCTCCAATAACGATTGATAGTCAGTACCATAAATAACCGTGGCAAGACGCGTGCGATAGGCGTTGTCGGTTCCAACCGGCTGTCCTTCGATGACCGCGAATAACGCCTTGTCATCGCTGCCGTCCAGAACGACGTTCTCGGCGACATATCCTCCGACGAGGTCGTCGCCGCGCATCAACAGGAGCGTTACGTCGTAGGTCGCTTTTCCTTCGAGCAATTTGACCGTTGCGTTTGCGGGGTACACCACGAAGCCGTCCAGCTCCGCCTCTCCCTGCTTCTTTCCTGAAAGTGTTATCCTCACGCTGACATTCTCCAGCGAAGAGAGTGGCACTGCCGGACTTATCTGTCCTGTGGCCAGATCATAGGGCACTTTGATGACTTCCAGAGGCAGGTTCCTGACGCGCCTCAACGGTATCGTGACGCTGTCCCCATCGACCTGCACGCTCCTGTCCAAGTAGCCGGGCTTGCTCGCGGTTATCACCGGATTGGCGCAGGCAGCCGGCAAGGCCGCCCTCAAGCGGTAGACTCCGCTGTCAGCCTCGCTCTTTCCCAATTCGCAGATTCTGCCCATGCAATCGAATGTGAATTCCACTTCCCTGAGTTCGGACGCTATCGGCTCGTCCGCCTCGAAGCCAGTGGCTCTCAGGTCCACCACGTCGCCGAGCTGCTCGCAGAATCCTTCCGCGGCCAAAGGACCGATTATGGTGGAAGTCCCAGGCCTGTCGCGGGCAGGCGAGTTGGTGCGTATTATCACCGGCATCGCCATCTGGAACGTGGCTCCTTTTCCGCCGAACGCTTTGGTGTCGCGGACGCGGAACAGCACTGGATAGACAAGATCGTAAGTGAAGTGGTGCACGTTGACGCAGAAGAACCCGAGCACTCCCGCGCCCCTCTGCAGCGTGCTCTCAAGCACGCCGTTGTCGTTTGGAGAAGCACTCATCGACATTCCCCAGGAAGGTTCGTAGATCAAGGCAGGCCGCAGGTCGCTTTCATCTGCTCCAACGTCCCAATACAACTTCAGGTACTCATAAGCATCCGGAGGAACGTTGCTTGGCAGGTTGCCCGCCATTATGTCGTCAAAGGCGTAATCCTTGAGCGCCTCGTACTCCCTGTCCGGCCTTTCGAACGGAACGATCGCGGTTTTCTTTATCCTGACGCTCGGTAGGTTCACGCGCAACGTTTCTTTTAACGTGTTCCTGACATCAGGCACGCTCCAGCGTCTTTTCGCGCAGTCAAAGGTCATCCCTGTGAAAGGCACGTTTGGATCCATCGCCATCAGC
>CAYSVV010000089.1:0-3258 GCA_964434695.1 uncultured Methanosarcinales archaeon | reverse complement strand
AGCGGCTTGAGGCACGCTCTGTTGCACGCTAGGCGAGTTGTTGAAAACCGGACTGACGGTTATGCTCGGAGCAGGCGCGTACTGAGGCATTGCCGGAGCAGACGCGGGGTAAGAACCCTTCAATGCTTCGATCAAAGGCTTGACTTCGTGTTCCTTCTTGAACATGTCGCTGGACTTGTTCGGAGCGCTTATGTAGACCTCTCCCTGAGGAGTGTCTATCTCCACTACAGTGCGACCAGGCGAGTTGAGCCATCCAAAGGCCATGTAGGCAGCGCCAATTGCGGCGGCAGGCCAGGCCAAACCCTTGACCACGTCAAATCCCTTTGCAGCAAGTGCCCACCCGAGGCCGGGCGTTGAAGGCGATCCACTTGGACTTCCAGTTGTCATTTTGTTTCCCCCACCAACCTTTTGGGCTGTGTTGTCACTTGCTAGTAATAACTAATATATTAACTTTTCGATTATTTCGGCCTTCCAGAAGGAAAAGCCCAACATCCCACCCACCACAATATTTAAATGCCAAGAAGAGGTAGACACGACAATGGACAGAAAAAAGTGGTTGATTATAGTCCTCGGAGCGCTCATGCTCCTCCCCGCCTGCACAAACGCAAGCGGCAAAGACCCGATACGGCAGGCGCTGGATCCAATATTCCTCAACCTGCCCGAATCGATAGCATCCGACTTGACAGAAGGTCTTGTCTACATGCGTTTCGTCATGTTCGTCATCGCATTCGCCCTGCTGAACTACGCCCTAGGATACATCTTCAAGGACGAAGCTCACAAGCGCACCAGGATAATAATCGCGCTCTCCATAGGATTACTTAGCACGATAGCCATACCCCACGCAGTCATAATAGCAGTAGTGCAGAGCTACAGCGGACTCATGGGCGCGCTCTTCGGATTGTTACCCGCGATAGCGGGTCTTGCTGTTATACACAAGTCTTTCAGCGAAGACACTCCGTTCAGCCACATAATGAAAGCGATAATCTACATTCTGATAGCATACACACTCGGAATATTCTGGGAATCCATGGGACCTGCCATGGCGACGGCCAGCGAGGCCTGGCCCGGAGCAGGATACTTCTACCAGCAGCTCGGCACCTGGCTGCCCCTGGCGATAATCGCCATAGTGGTCGCGGCCATCGTGAACATCTTCAACCTGTTCAGCCGCGGAGCTTCCGGAACCATAAGCGGAACGAGAAGCGATTATTCAAGAGCGTTCCCGCCTTCGAGACAGTCAAAGAAAGCAGGAAACGAAACCGCGACGGAAGAGGTTCAGGCGGCCGAAACGGCGGAGAAAGAGGCGACAACGGCCACCGAAAACAAAGCACGCGCGGAGGAAGAAGCGAAGACCCTTGAGGAACTACAAAAGAGAGCAGCTTCGCTTCCGACACGACTCTAATGGCCAAAAACCCTTGCACGGCAGCGGAAACAACAATAGTCACGCTTCAGGCTAAGTGCCGCGGAATAATCGAAAGCCACCACAATAACTTAGGAGTATTCAAATCCCAGGTCGCTCAGCTTCCGAAAGACATAGAGGCAGCAATAACCCGTCTCGGAACAGTACCTCCGACACCTGCCAACAAGAATGCACGTCAAATGATAACCGCCCTGACTCAGGCCAGCAAAGATCTTCGCAACCGCATATCCGGGCTAGTCAACAGTTATGCCGATAATCGGCAAGTTTTGGAACTCCACATGTTGGAACTCGAACTCAGCAGGGCAGCGACACAAATCGATGCTCTGGCAAAACGACCATTGAGGTGGGCACCCGCAGGACCAGCACCAAGATGGTACCAGAGAGCAGGCAGGATAGCAGGTAGCCTCGTCACAGGAGGATATCGGCTTGGCTCTGCGGCAGTGGGCTCAGTCGTTCCTTTGGGCGTATCTGGAGCCCTCGAAGGATTGCGCAGGATAGTCGGCGGGACCATGTCCCGCGATGTCCGGACACTCGAAGTTGTGACCGAAAGAATAAACGGAAACTACCTATCCATCAAGGAAAGGACTGACGCCATACGGGAGCAGCTAGCTGCAATAGAGGCACTAATCACACAAGCAGCTCACTATGAGGCGCCATAATATGGCAGCGACATTTCCTGGCGTGATTGCAACTCTGAACTCAAAGCTGAAGGAACTGGTCGGTAACATACAAAGAAGAACCGCGGCGCAATTGGCCAGTGACGTTGGCAATGCCAGAACCATCATAGGAACCCTTGTGGTCGAAGTCCAAACCAAGGACGCGGCACTCTCAAACCGCCGCACACGACGAGAAAACGAACTCAATTCTTTGATGGGAGCCACACCTGCAAATTACAAAGCTGCAGCGATACATACCCGGAGAAAACGAGAACTTAACGATGAGATAGACGCAATCGACGCTACCAGGGCAACATACAGAAACTTCGCGCTGACACTCTCCCAACTCGACAATCTGGCAAATGACATTAACCGCCACATCCTTGGAGATGCCACTGCGACGCCACCGATACTTCCTATTTGGGAAGACCCCAGCATAGTCAAGTTCAGGCAACGACTTGATTCACAATCCGGAACGATGATACCCCGACCGCTGGGTGGCAATTCCTTGATTGCACGCATAACTGGAGGAGGAACGACTTCTCCGGAAGATATCGGCAACACATTGACAGATGAATATACTGCTCTGATTGACCATCTCCATCGCGTTGTCGAGGGCATAACGATCGAGATAGAAAACATAAAAGCGCAAGTCCAACACATACAAGACGAAGTAAGACACCGTTCTTGATATCGCAAAGCTTTATTAGTCACGGTATTATCGTCGGAAGAAAGAGGTGCGCATTGGTAAAACCGAAGAACGTCACAATAATCGAGGGCTTCCCAGGCTTCGGCCTCGTCGGAACGATAACCACTGGGTTCCTCATCGACCACCTCAAGTGCGAGAAGATCAAGCACACGCATTTCGAGCAGATAGCGCCGACGGTTGCTGTCCACGGCGGCAAGATTGTCGAGCCGCTGGGCGTTTTCTACAACAAGAAATACAACGTGATAATCGTCCACAGCATCGTCAACCCGACGGGACTCGAGTGGAAAATAGCGGATTTCATCAACGACCTGGCCAAGGAATACAGCGCCAAGGAGATAATCACGATAGAAGGAGTCTCCGGGCCTCCGCAATCGGAATCCCAGAGGGTGTTCTACTTCACCAAAGGCAAGGACGACATCAAGAAAGTCGGGATAGACCCCTTGGGCGAAGGCATTATCGTCGGAGTCACGGGCGCG
>CAYSVV010000088.1:0-3286 GCA_964434695.1 uncultured Methanosarcinales archaeon | reverse complement strand
TCCGCGATGGTCTCCATCGCAGGCTCGCCGCTTATCCAGACACTGCCGTTCTGTCCGATGACCATGTCTGTCTTTGTCGCGCGCATTATCATGTGCGCCATCGTGCCTTCCTTGCCGATTATCCTGGCGACCTTCTGTGGAGAGACATCAACCAATCTTCCGCCCTCGAGCTTTCTCAAGCCCTGGCCACGCAGGGTCAGGTCGATCAAGTTCTGGCTTGTGACGTTGACTATCTTTCCAAAGACCATGTCGCCCAGCGAGAAGTATTGAGTCAGGTCGACTCCCCTTCCGATGAACTCCGATGTCGCGTCCTTGATGTTCATGACGGCACTGTAGGGTCCGCGTATATTGAGACGCCACCCCATCATAAGCACGTCCTCGACAACGCCTACAACGACGTCGCCTAGCTTAGGGACATAAGGCCCTGAGAGGGGAAGCAGCTTCAGCACTTTGCCTTCTACGCTGACAAGCCCCGTGCGAGCGGCGATGATATTGTCGCCCTCGCGGTACATGTACTTGCCTGGAACAAAGGACAGTCCGTTGGCCAGGGTCTCGCCCGGCACCACGACCTCCCTGTCCTTGACAAGCAATTCGTCTGTCATTTATTTCTCCTATTCTCTCTTGAGAACCGTGAAATTCGCTTTTCCGTGAGTCACCCGCATCAGCGAGTCCTGGAAGTCGACGCTAAGCCCGCCCGGAATCTGCAGCGTGCAACTCAAAGAGCCGTCCCCTCCCCATTTTTCGCGGAGCACCTTTGCGCTCCCCTTTATCACGCGCAACGCGTTGCCCACTTCCGAAGCAGGCACCTCGACAACCATGTCGTGCATCTCGCTCTTGATCGGGATTAACGGCCGAAGCGCGGAAAGCACTTCCTGCAATTGAGAGTCAGCTGTCTTGTCCGGATCGAGTCTGACCTTAGCCTCGTCAAGCGCCAACTCTATGCGCGTCCTTGGATGGGGCGCGTGGGTACGCGGGTCCACTCCGGAATTATGCACGAGATCTATTATCCTCTGGCGCACCTGATGGAGGCGTTCCTCGCGCTGAGTCTTGCTCTGGGGAATATCGCCCTTGCGGATTATCTCCGCGGCGCAATTCTCCTCGTTGTCAGTGCCGAAGGCCTTTTTCAAAGCAGTGCTACCTGCCTTGTCTCCCTTATTCGCGTTTGTGAAAACAGTGGGAAAACGCAGTGCTTCAGAAAGCGAAGCCTTGCCCTGGCGGTAGAGCGTTGCCTTCTCCGGGTCTATCACGACCTCGAATCGGGTGCCCCCCTTAGTGTACTTAGCGACGATTACTTTGTCCATTACTTTTTCTTCGTGTCGCGCAGCACCTTTTCGAGCTTTTCCCGGCTGATTGATTCTATCTGTCGGGTTGCGATTGGGATAAATGCGGCGTCGACACGCTCCACGCTGAAGTTTTTGTCCAGTACCTTAGCCAACGCCCCCAGCGCAAGCTTAAGGCCTTCGTCCATTGTCATGCCAATTTCGTATTCCTTGGCCAGTATCTCCTCGATTTCGGTCTCGGCCTCGCCTATGACGCTGGCCCTGAACTCGAAGAATATTCCTGTCGGGTCGGTTTCGAACAGGCGGGGAGTTCCATCAGGATCCACCCCACCTACGAGCAAAGAGACTCCGAAAGGTCGAAGCCCGCCGCTCTGGGTCGTTATCTGGCACAGCGAACCGATGTCCTTGACAACCGCCAGGACATCTGTCGGCGCGTCATAGGTGACGCGGTGCTGCTGAGCCTTGACCTGGGCGCGCTCCACAAGCACGCGGGCGTCGCTAAGGATGCCCGCCGCCGTGGCGGCGATATGAGAATCGACCTCGAATATCTTCTCGACACTCTCAGGAATTATGAGCTTGTCGACTATGCGCTTGTCCGCGACGAAAACTATTCCGTCTTTGCAGATCATCCCTAGCGTGGTGCTGCCCTGTCGAACTGTCTTCTTGGCATATTCGACCTGGAGAAGCCTGCCGTCCGGGCTGAACATCGTGATAGCTCTGTCATAGCCCATCATCTGGTGCTGCATAGGCTGCATTCCTTCATCTCTGACCATAGTTGACCCCCTAGGAGGCACAGTATCTTGATTCTGCCTTGCGCAGCACGCCTGACACTCCAATGCTACGAACTACGACCGGCTGCTCGCCTACCTTCCTGACCAAAGCCAGGGAGGCCCGAACATGATGCACTTGGTCGTGGCTCACACGGAGCAATCCGCGCTGCTTTTCGGGGTCGTACTTGGCACGCATCAACATCATACCTGCCTTGCCAGCTCCATACTCACCACAAAGGGCGAGATGGCTGTGCCAGACAGCCTTTGATACGTCCGAGAAAGCTTTTATTTTGCTCTTAGAAAGTACTTCAAAAGCTAGATAACGCTTCTTCTCACGCCAACTTGGTATAACGTGTCGCATGCCTTGCCTTAAACCCCGGGCAACGTGCCTTGTGTTCTCCTTCTCGTTAAACGATGACTCAGGATTGGCGTAGTATATATAGGTTGCGGCTGTTCCCGCATCACCTTTATAAGCATCCTGCGAAAAACTACATAAAAAAATGCAAAAGGACACATTCCACGGGGTGGACGATGTGGTGCGGGCGTACCGCGACTTCGCCAGCGAATGCGGCGACTACGAAACAGGCTTCCCCACCCGAAAGCCGATGCTCATAAACGCGCAGGCGTTCGTCAGAGCGGCCTGGCCGGATCTGGGGAACAACCTGAAACAGACGTTCTACAAAGGGCAATATCAATCCCAGCGCCAGATTTTGGTGGAAAGAATACAATCAGCAGGATACTCCCTGCGGAAGCCCGCCGAGGAAGTCACTCCCTACGAACTCATGATAGCACACAGCCACATCAGCGTATTGGCGCCGGCTTTCCGGGTTCTTGACGCCACTATGAAAGAGTCGAGCCTGCTCGCGAGGACGCTGGCGGCATTGTCGGATTGCGAGAAAGACGAAAGCGAAACAAGATCATCCGGAAGGTGGAAGCGATCCTTCGACCCGGACTACCGCTGCACCCATGCGCCGGTTCCTGAAAGAGTCGACCAACCCGATAACGACCAGGACGCGTACACGCTCGAGGAAAAGCACGCGAGCATACAGGAGTCGGCGCCGTTCGGCGACAACGTGAGCAAAAAACTCGTCGAGGAAGTGGAGTTCATGATACAACAACGTCTCGCCTGGCAGGAGCAGAAGAACGGCTCGTTGCCCAACGCGCTCAGGAGACAATGGATAAACTATTTCGAACTCTTCAATCTTATGACGGTGATGTGGCCCGCGTGCCAGCAGG
>CAYSVV010000087.1:1803-3299 GCA_964434695.1 uncultured Methanosarcinales archaeon | reverse complement strand
CGACGGAAGGATGAACGATAAGGCCGGCCCGTTGCAGGGATTGAAGGTCAAGCCCGCCCGCGCGAAGATGCTCGAATTGCTCAAGGAGCAGGGATTGCTGGTGGGACAAAAGGATATAATGCACCGCACCCCCATAAGCGAGCGCAGCAAGACCCCCATCGAGTTCATCGCGATGCCTGAACTTTACGTCAAGCAGATAGATGCCAAGGACACGATGCGCAGGATAGCAAATGAATTGACATTCTATGAGGACAGATCGAGACAGATGCTGCTGGACTGGATAGACAACGTATCCATCGACTGGCCCATAACGCGCCGCAGGTATTACGCCACTGAAGTACCACTATGGTACTGCAAGGCCTGCAGGGCACCTGTGCTCGCCGAAAGAGGCAAGTATGTACAGCCCTGGAAAGACCCGGCACCGATAAAGAAATGCAAGTGCGGCTCCAAGGAATTCGAAGGCGACAGCAGGGTGCTGGACACCTGGTTCGACAGCAGCATCAGCCCGCTCTACATACTCAAATGGCACCGCGACGACGAGTTCTTCAACTCGGTCAAGCGAGCCACATTGCGGCCACAGGGCAAGGAGATAGTCCGCACCTGGCTATACTACACGCTGCTCAAGTGCAACTACCTCACCGGCGACAGGATATTCGACAACGCCTGGATACACTATCACATCATCGACGAAAGCGGCGAGAAGATGTCCAAGAGCAAGGGAAACATCATCGACCCTCAGATGTTGCTCACGAAATTCGGTGGCGAACCAATACGATTGTGGTCTGCCGTCGAAGGCAACCTGGTCAGCACGGATTTCCGATGCAGCGAACAACGCATAGACGGCGCAGGCAAGACACTCACCAAGCTCTGGAATGTAGTTAGGTTCGCATCCAGTTTCCCGAAAGCGGAAGCGCCTGCGCAGCTGGAGCCACTCGATATCTGGATACGCTCGGAACTTTCCAAACTAGTCTCATTCGCGGACGAGAAGTTCGCGGCCTACGACTTCCACAACCCCACCATCAAGATGCGCACTTTCATCTGGGACACATTCGCGTCCCACTACTTGGAGATTGTCAAGGCCAGGGCGTACAACCGCGATGGCATTTTCACAAAGGAACAGCAGGACAGCGCGCTTAACACCATACACTCCTGCGTCGACACCCTATTACTGTTGCTCGCGCCGGTCGTTCCTTTCGTGACCGCGAAGCTTTACCGCTCATTGCACGAGAAGGATGTGCACCACGAAAGATTCCCTGTTGCAGAAATCATCGGAGAACCCGCGTTCACTACAGATGTACTCGCGGAGTTCAACGGCGCTGTCTGGAAAGCAAAGAAGGACGAAGGGCTTTCATTGAGGGCCCCTTTGAAGAAGCTCACCATACCCGCAGCACTTGAACCGATAAAAGCCGAACTCGCGATAATGCACGGTGCGCAGGAAACATCAATAGGCGAGAAAACAGAAGTCGTTATCTGACTCTTCTGCCTTTTTCCCTTCT
>CAYSVV010000087.1:0-1793 GCA_964434695.1 uncultured Methanosarcinales archaeon | reverse complement strand
AAAGTCACCTATGTCAAAGATCGGCTTGATTATGCCCCTGGGCTCGTTCCAGTCCGCCAAAATCAATCCACATCCCAGGGATTCCCCATTTCTGTCCAGGACAAGCACGGTATCGCCCTTCCTCGGGTCGCCTGCCTTGCGCATCACGCCTGATAAAAGAGCAGGCCGGCCGCATACGAACAGCCAGGCTGATTCATCCCTGAGCATCACGCGCTTAGCCTCTGTCCTGGCAAGCATATCCAGCAATTGAACGCTGGGCCTGAAATCACCGCGATCCATGCCCAGAGGAATACCCGCGAACACAGGCCTATGTTTCGCCCCGCGGACCAAAGAACGCAAAGAAGGAGGCAGCAGGTAACTCTCCCGCCCTATCAAAATCACTTCAGATGGATCGAACATGGTCTGGCGCGTGAACTTCTTGACGAAAACTGCAGGTCCTGTCACTTTTTCACCTTCACGAGCTTGGCGACGAAGAATCCCTCGTGCTTTCCGTCAGGCCAGAGGCGCCTGCATCTGGATATCTGAGGATCAAGCGTCCTGCCAAAGACAGATACGAGTCCGGGCACGCCGACAGAAACACCCGTGTCCATGCATTTCAATGGCAGGTTCTTCAACGCCCAATCAATCATCATCTCGTCTTCCTCTGGTTCGAGGGAACAGGTACTATAGACCAAATTACCGCCATCAGCCAGGGAATCGCAGGCCGCCTTTAGCAGGCGTTGCTGCATAGGCACGTTCCTCTTAACGTCGGCCAGCGTTCTTTTATCGAACCATCGCGGGTCACCGGCGAAATTTCCACTGCAGGGCGCGTCCAGAAGGACGGAATCGAATTTTATCCCCATATTCGCGGCATTCGCGCCGTCAGAATGATAAACGACCACATTCGGAACCTGGCAGCGCTCGAGGTTTGTCTTCAGGGACTGAAGACGATGCGTCTCTTTCTCGAAAGCCACCACGACTCCTTTGCCACCGAGTGCCTGGGCGATCTGTGTTGTCTTCCCACCGGGAGCGGCGCACATATCGAGCACCATTCCGCTGGGAGCGAGCACCTGCACAGGAAGTTGAGCAGCCGCATCCTGCAAATAATAAAGTCCGCGGAGATATTCCAAAGAAGCGCCGAGCGAGAACGGCGTTTTCTCTATCCAAAAACCATCCTGCGCATAAGGTATCTTTGAAAGACGGACGCCATGGTCGTGCAGACGATGGATCAGCGATTCAGCGGTGGTCAACAGGGTATTCACACGCAAAGCCGGCGCGGTGCGCAGGGAAGGGTTCAGTTTGACACCGAGCTGCCGATACCGCTCCAGGAAAGGTTCAGCGCTCACGCTTCCAACGGACGCCTTGCGGCGTGTCCTCCAGGATGATACCGCGCGACTTGAGTTCGTCGCGTATGCGGTCGGCCTCCTTGAAATCCTTGCCTTTCCGGGCGGCCTCGCGCTCTAAAACCAGCCGCTCAATTTCGGAATCCATCTGCGATTCCTCGAAAGACATCACTGAAAGCACGCGGTCCACATCCTTCAGAGCATCGAGATGAGTTCGGGCGTCGTCCTCGTCGATTTTTCCGTTGGCGAGTGTGGTGTTGACTTCCTTGACATAATCGAAAAGCGCTCCCAGCGCCTCGCCTATGTTCAGGTCGTCGTCCATCGCCTCCTCGAAACGCTTGTGGAAGCTGCCGATGGTCTCTGGAACAGTGCCGTCTGACACGCCTACCTTGTGCTGCTGCAAGGTAACTATGAGGTTCTGTATCCTTTCGAGAGCGCCCTGGGATGCGTCAAGAGCGCCGAAGGTGAAAT
>CAYSVV010000086.1:0-3364 GCA_964434695.1 uncultured Methanosarcinales archaeon | reverse complement strand
CTCAAGGAGCCAACTGGTGGGCTGCCCAGGAGATACTGGGCGTGAAGACCAATGCATTGAAGGTGATAATGCGCTCCCTGATATTGACGCTGGCATGGACTGTTCTGGCGGTGCTGATTCTCGCCGGCACAAGCCTCCTCGAGCGCACGAGCCTGGCTCTTTTCGGATCTTTGACTAGATACGCGTCGATGTTTATGATATTGCTGATGGGATATTTCGCGCAGGCGTCCTACGCGAAAACCTCCGGCAAGCTATCGTTCAAAGGAATTTCACAGCTCTGCTTCAGCAAATGGAAGAGCTACTTGCCGGCGTACTTGGCCTGCGTCTTTGGCAGTATCCTGCTGATGTCCCTTGCGGCTTACCTGTCGAGCGTACTAGCCATAATGGGGTTATTGGTCGTGCTGTTCCTGTTGTTGTACGTGGCGATATGCCGCGTATGGATTTCGTCTATAGCAAATGGTCACAAGCGATAGTCTCGACGTAGTAGTCGAACGGAAAGTGAAACCGATGCTGGATGAGGCGATGCGCGCCTATCTCGGCGTGCGCGTCGACGAGCTCTCAGCAGAGGTCTCGGACAAGCTGCGGAAGAGCCCGCTGCTGGAGATAACAGCGGACATATCTTTGCCGTTCAAGAAGTCCAAGCTCCTGTTCAAGAAAGCTTACCTGATACGGTTGATCCAGACTCGTTTCGGCAACATCAGCGAGGTGGCGAAGCTCAGCGGTATTGATAGGCGGAGCGTGCACCGGCTGGTGCGCGGCCTTAAGCTCAGCCCGGACAGGGCGCGCAAGGAACTGCACCGGCAGGAGTTCTACGTCGAGAGCGAGGTCAAGTCGATTCTGCAGGGCGCGGCCGAGTCATACAAGTCGGCATTTGCGCCGGACAGGTACAAGGCGTTCTATGAAGCAGCACCTGTGTTGAGCGGACAGATCGCGAAGCAATTGCCTTTCGAAACGCCCACCATGGAGCAGGCGGAATACCTGTGGGAACGCAGGTATCTCGAGGCGGCCTTGAAGGAATACGGGCCGAGCGTCGTGGTCGTGGCGCGTAAGATAGGGTTGAGGTATGAGACTCTGCATAGAAAACTCAAGAAGCACGGATTGGCCTAGAGTTTTGCCACGGCGCGTATCTTGACATCGTAATTCCGCGTCTCGCTGTGCTCCACCCGGCCGGTCACCTTGTGTCCTTTAAGCACCAAGGGGAGCCATTCCTGGTCGTTCTTCCACATCCGTGAATAGGGTATTTGGTTCAGCCGGAACCATTCAGGAGCGTGCATCTCCTCTGTCTCGCGGGGCTCACCTGTCCATCTGTCGCAAAGATAAATGTGGACGACCTGGTTATTTCTAGGTGTCTCGGGGAATAGGTACTCGATTGTCCCGACTTTTTCAAGAGCCCGCACTTTCACGCCGGCTTCCTGTAGGACCTCGCGCTTTGCCGCGTCCTCGATGCTCTCTCCTGGTTCTACCTTGCCGCCATAGCCATTGAGCTTGCCGATGCCGACAACCACTCCAGGATTCTTATGGTCCTTCTTGACGGCGAGGCAGAGCTCGTCTTCTCTCAGTAGCAGGCATAACGTGGTTCGCATCATCTTTGGCATGGCGCTCGTAATCTGTCTGGTTTTATACTGCTTTTGTTGTTCGTGATACGAATTTCGTACCAATTCGGTGATTACTTTCTCGACGGAGAATCCGCTTGTGACCACCAAAGAATTTATATATCGCGCATCTATCCGGGAATGACAACAAAACACGAGGTGGGTTTACTCATGGTTCGGCCAATATTTGCGATAGCGGCGACAATGCTGGTATTGCTCGCAGCATGCGCGGTGCAGGAGTCTGCCCCGCCAAAGGACAACGAAAGCGATGAACTCCCAACTATAGATGATGTAACTATAGACAAGGACATCAACGACACCACGGCCGCCCTGGAAGGGGCGTTGCCGGATGAAGATGTCCCTGAGGTCGTAGTCGGCGGAAGGAACGGAACAGAAGTCAAGCCGGTTGAGAAGCCTGTTGAGGCACAGAAACCGACAGCCACCGCCCCTGAAGGAGCGGTACGCAAGGAAGTCATCGAAGGACAGCTAATCAGCTTCCCTAACCTCAAGGCGACGGATCCTGATGGCGACAAACTAACTTACACTTTCGAGAAGCCACTCAATGAAGACGGAGAATGGCAGACAAAGGTGGGCGACGAGGGCGAATACCTCACGACCATCACTGTTAGCGATGGCGAGAACGTCGCGTCCCAGAAGGTCTTCATAGTGGTCAAGGCGGCCAACAAGGCGCCTGTCATCGATATGCCTTCGGTAGTCAGCGCCAAGGAAGGCGAAGTCGTGACCTTGCCGGTCAAGGCGGACGATTCTGATGGCGACAAGGTCAGCGTGACCTTCAGCGGATGGATGACTACGAAGAGCAAGCAGGCGACTTTCACCGACGCGGGAGACCACAGCGTAATAGTCACCGCGACAGATGGAAAGCTGTCATCTTCCAAGAACGTGACAGTGCGCATCGAGAACGTCAACCGTGCGCCGGTAATCAGCCCGATAGAGGCGGTCGAGTTCGACGAGGGCGAAAAGGTTGTTGTGCAGCCGCTGGTCACAGATCCTGACGGCGACACGGTCACGGTTACCTTCAGCAAGCCACTCGACGAGCGCGGCACCTGGCAGACACGCATCGGCGACGGCGGTTCCTATGATGTGACCGTCACAGCCACCGATGGCAAGCTCACCGAAACGGCCATGGCCAAGGTAGTCCTGATAAAAGTCAACAAAGCTCCGGTCATAACGCTCTCTGACGTGACTGTCGATGAGGGAGTGACGGTCAATCTCGTTCCAACGGTCGTGGACCCTGAGAACGACAAGGTGGCCATAGTCTACAGCGGCTGGATGAACTCGGACACCAAGGCGACAGGATACGACGACGCCGGAAGCTATGACGTCACCGTGACTGCGACAGATACCGTTGGAAACAGCGTGAAGAAGTCCATAAAGGTCACCGTGAAGGACGTCAACAGGGCACCGGTCTTCGACCCGAGCGCGTTCGCTTAATTTTTTTCTTTTTTTTCTTTATTCTAAGGAGACTAAATGAAAACTTCTGATCTGGATACTTTGCTCGGAATGCCGGGCGTGGAGGGTATACGGCGCCAGCTCTTCGAGGATTTGAGGGAAGCGGGCGCTATCGCACTGAGCAAACACTATCTGCAGGTTCTTCCTTTCCGATTGTTGGCCAGCCCCGAAGCAACAGGGAGGGTTGTCGAAGCGTTGTTCAAGACGACTTGCTGGTGCGGCCCGAGGAACAGCAGACTGGAATATGATTCCGTGACATCGACAAACGAGATGCGTCCCTTGTCCGCGATATTCTGCCAGCG
>CAYSVV010000085.1:0-3398 GCA_964434695.1 uncultured Methanosarcinales archaeon | reverse complement strand
TTTTACGCAGTGAAGAATAAATAAATTCATTTTTTTAATTTTTTAAAATAAAAAGTTCTAAATTCACTCGTTCTCTATCCTCGGCGCGAGGATGAAGCTCAACTGCAGGCGGTCGATGACCTTGTATTCGAGCTTCAAAGGATAATCCTGGCTCATGTGCAGCTCCGCGTTGTCGGAAAGCTTTGAGCCGGTTATCATCTTCTTCAGGTACTCGATGCTGTACTTGGCCTTGACATCCGCTTTCACAGTGCTCTTGATCTTGACCTTGTCGCCTGACTTGAGCTCTATCTTGGCATTGCTCTGGTCGCCCTGCGCGTCTATGGTGAACTTCTCGGGTTCGCAGCGCAAAGTCACGCTCTCGGCAACTATGTCGGCGTCGTCTATCGCGTCGACCAGCATGCTGCTGGGCATGTTTATAGTCGTGGTGAATGTCAGGTTGGGCTCGCGTTGTTCGCGCTCGTCCATCTCGATGATCGGCAGCGAGAAAGTCCTTGTGCTGGCGCCACGCAATTGTATGCGCAGCTTGTTTTCGCTGGCGTCCAGCGTGAGAGTGTCCCTTGGAGTCGCGCGGCGCAACACTTGCTTGAGGGATTGCAGGTTGACACCGAGTTCCTGTTCCTTCTCTAGTTCGTACTCAGTGAAGCTGCTGCTAAGAAGCTTGAAGACGACCATCGCGACGTTCGCGGGGTCCATCGCTTTGAGCTCTATACCTTCTTTGGTTAGCTTGAATCTGGCTTCGTTTACCAGATCAGCGATTATGCTTATGCTGTCTTTCAGGAATGATGCGTCCGCGAGGACTATTTTCATATGTCCCTCCCCTGTAATGGTGCTTCGTTCAGGGATTTATAAGGTTTATGCGCCTTTACGTGGGTGTATTGCAGGCGCTTTCCATTCCTGCCCTGTGAAAAGCTCATGCACGGTCTTGCCTTGCACATAGCCCATCCTCGAGGCGAACTCGACGAATTTGTCCATCCTGCCATGCTCGCTGTGGGCAGGTATCAGGTTCTGTGGCTTGCACAGTCGTATGAACTCGTAGAGGTCTTCCCTGCAGGGGTGGCCGCTGACGTGGATGTCCTTGAATATGCGCACTCCCTTGGCGCGCAGTTCGTCCTCCAATCTTTGGCGGTCCATCACATTCTGAGGGTGTGGTATGATGTTGCTTGAGAACACCACAATGTCCCCTGGCTTGAATTTGAACGGTAGTATGCCGGTCGCCATCTTGCTGAGCGTGCTCTTTGGCTCGCCCTGGTGTCCTGTGACGATAAGCAAGTACTTGTCAGGCCCGTCCTGCTGGATTTTCCTGAGGATCTTGCGGGTCTGGCTCGCGTATTTGCCCCTGAGGGCAACGCTGTTATGGAAATCAATGATTCCTATGTCCTCGCCAGCCATCACATATTTGTCGAGCGACCTGCCGCAGAAGACCACTTTTCTTCCAAGTTGTCTTCCAAAGTCAATTATTGTCTTGAGGCGCGCCAGATGGGATGCGAACGTCGTGACAATCACGGCATTCCCCTTGTTGTAGACGCCCATCATCACGTCTCTTAGCATTTCCTTGACTACGCTCTCGCTCGGTGTCTTCTTGTCCTCATGTGAGTACAAGGAATCGACCATCGCGACGATGACTCCTTTCTCGCCGATGCGCTTCAATGCCGCGTAGTTCGGCTTCGCTCCGACGACAGGGTTGTTGTCCATCTTGAAGTCCAGTGCGTAGAGCACGACTCCGTAGGGAGTGTGCAGCGCCTGGAATCCTGCGTGTGGCACGCTGTGCGTGACGTTGATGAACTCGACCTTGAGTTTCTTGTTTATCACGTAAGTTCCGTTGACCGGGACGTCCACGAGTTTGTTGCGGACTCTTTGTCCGCCATCTTCCATGATCGCCTTAAGCACCGAAATGGTGTAGGGCGTGCCGAGTACAGGGCATCCGAATTCATTCGCCAGGTATGGTACCGCTCCTATGTGGTCAAGATGCGCGTGGCTGAGTACTATGGCACGCACTTTGCTGCGCCAGTCCTTCAGAAGCGATATGTCCGGCACTGCTTGCGCGGCCATCATGTCTTTTGCCGTGACTCTCTTACGTTCTTCCTCGCCTTGCGTGAAGGCGATGTAATTGGGCATGTGAAGGCCCATATCGAATAGTATGACGTCGTCATCGACGCGGACGGCGGTCATGTTTTTACCGACTTCGCCGTAGCCGCCTATTGTTCGTATTTCTATCATTGTTTCACCTATTTGTGTCTCCGTATTTGTTGTTTATATATCCTTGCGTCACTATCGACGCTGTTTGTTACTTAATTCGTATTTCAGAACTAGTATTGGATAATGATGGAAGTGTATACTCCTATATATAGGTTCCTGTAGTGGTTTCTCGAACGCGTAGGGAAAACGTTTTATTCTATTTGTTGTTAATGCATCCATGCGCATCGAATTTGCATTATTAATTGGATTGATTTTTCTAGCCGGTTGCGGCGGCGAGTGCATAGATAAGTTCGCCACCTGCGAGATAGGCGAAAAGTGCTGCGACGGTTTCGTGTGCCAGCCAGTGGGCGATGAAAACATGTGCCTGCCCTTGGCGGGCAAACAAGTCGCCCCAATCATCCCTTCACAGCCAACAACACCACCTGCGGAGTTGAGGTGTGGTTGGGACGGCGACCCCTGCGTCAACCACTGGGACTGCTGCTGGTCGGAGAACCTCGACGAGAACGGAAAGGGAATGTGGTGCGATTCCGGCAGGTGTTCCGGCGATTGCGTGCCGAACGGAAAGAAAATAAACATGCAGACCGCGGCGTTCTGCTGTTCTGGTTATTACAACAGCGATCTCATCTGCGAATCAGGCGATTGAAGACTCACTGCGGCGGACAGGCAAACTCACTTCGTTCGTAGCCTCTCCGCCAGACTCATAAGAATTAATGCGGCGGACAGACGCGGTCGTTTCACTCCGCGCCTATCCTTGCATTTCACAAGAAATGCGGCGGACAGGATTCGAACCTGCGAAGGCACTGAGCCAGCGGATCTTGAGTCCGCCCCGTTTGACCGCTCCGGCACCGCCGCAAATGTGTGCGCCCCCTTGTACGCGCAAGGGAGCACCGGTGGTGACGGCCCGCCAAATTGTTTGGCGCATGCCGGCACCGCCGCGTTGCTGACTCTGACGGGCTCAACAACGCATATAAAAACTTAGAGGAAAAATCAAAGACTGTTAAGGCGCTGCTCAATCTTCTGAAGCTCGCTGTCCAAGTGGTCGATCTTGCTCTTGTGGACGGTTTCCTTGTGTTCGGGCTGCTTCTTTGGAGCGTGCTTCTCGGGCATAGGCAATACTACTTTCTGTGGTATATGTACATCCTTGGGCATGGCTGCCTTGAGCTTCTTCATTATCTTGTTCAGATCGTGCCAGTCTGCGTTGA
>CAYSVV010000084.1:0-3428 GCA_964434695.1 uncultured Methanosarcinales archaeon | reverse complement strand
GGGACACAGCCCGATGCTCACTCTCGTCTGTCACCTGGAGCCAGGACTGGATTTTGGTGTCGCTAAAGGCACACATGGGAGCACGTCCGTCGGTGAATCGAACAGGAGATGGGCACAGCTCGGCGAATTCATAGACTACCAAAGGACAAGACACGCGTCCGTGGCAGTGCACGGCATGGACACCACATTCGGCCGCTTCGCCTACGAAGGAAAGCACGTACTGGAACCAACATTCAAGGTATACAACAGCGACGCGCCTGAAGACCGGGAAAGACTCGCGCGATTACTACTGCCGCTTTGATATTCTCAAGACGCTAAATTCTTTAGAAGCAGTTGACCGCAACGCAGGATATGATATTCGCCCATCTCGCAGACTGCCACCTAGGAGGATGGAGAGAACCTGCTCTCAGAGAAACCAACCAGAAAGCGTTCGTCAAGGCCATTCAACGCTGCCTGGACGAGAGAGTGGATTTCGTCATAATAGCGGGCGACCTTTTCAACACAGCATTGCCACCTGTGGAAATCATACGGTTGGCAGTGACGCAACTGAAGCGCCTGAACGACGCAGGGATAAATTGCTATTTCGTCGCGGGAAGCCATGACTCATCCCCTAGCGGGAAGAGCATACTCGACGTGATAGAAAGCGCGGGACTGGCCATCAACCTCAGCAAGGGAACGGTGAACGACCAGGGACAGCTCGTGCTGAAACCAGTAACTGACCCGAAGACAGGGGTTTCGCTCTGCGGGCTTCTCGCCAGGAGGAACTCACTCGAGAAGTCATACTACGAATCACTCGACAGGACATCCCTCGAGACACTATCCGGACCCAAAATATTCGTGTTCCACGGGGCATTGTCAGAACTCAAGCCGGATGAACTCGCGCAGGCCGAAGCCATGCCGATATCGTTGTTGCCGAAAGGATTCGACTATTACGCGGGAGGCCACATCCATGTCGTGCGCGAAAGCACATTGCCCGGATACAATAAGGTGGTTTATCCTGGACCGACATTCCCGAACAATTTCGCCGAGCTCGAAAAACTTCAGCACGGCAGCATGTTCCTAGTCAGGGACTGGAACACGGAAAAGATCAATCTCGATACTTACGATGTGATTCCGGTGGATATCGACGTCACCGGAATGGCGGCGGCACAGGCGCAGGAAGCGATAACAGACGCGCTGCCTGAATGCAACAATGCCATAGTGCTGCTGCGCGTCAAAGGCAACCTGGCCCAGGGAAGCGTAGGAGACCTAAGGTTCGGCGAGATAACATCACGATGCGAAGGGGCGATCGCGGTGCTCAGGAACACGTCGGCATTATCCGGCGCGGAGTTCGAGGAAGTCGCCATCGGCACCCTGGACGACATAGAGGAAAAACTCGCGGAAGAGCATGCGGGGAAAAGCGGGTTGCTTTCTGTCGGGGAAGAAAAGACGCTGATAAAGGTGATGATGGAAACGCTCGGACGCGAACGAAGCGATGGCGAGAAAGTAGGGGATTACGAAAGCTCGCTCGTCCTTGAATCCGAGAACGTACTCAAGCCAATCCTACGCTAGCGCACTCGGAAATCCACGTCGATGTGGTCGTGATGCTTGCGTTTCTTGTTGAAAAGAAAGAGCAACAACAGCACCACCGCGGCAACTACAAACAAAGGCAGCATCCAAAGCACGAGCTTAACAGCGACATAGGCCGTCGCCAGAAACCCGAGAACCAAAAACAGCAATATTGCCAGGGCAACCAGCCCGTGGATATGCACCCTCATTTTGTGAAGGATACCACTAGCAACACTATGGCTGCGAGTATGGTCATCGTCATGGCATAGCCACCGATGAACGGAATCTGCTGTATGAGAAGCAGCACTGCTATCGCCGCCAACATTCCAATACTGAGCCATCTCATCATTGTCTTGTTCATCTTTTCGCCTCCAGGCACTCCTTCAGGAGCGAGTTAATGACAGCAGGCGCTGCCCTGCCTTTAAGTTTGCGCATGGCCTGGCCAATCAGAAAGTTGAAAGCCTTCTCCTGGCCAGAAAGGTAATCCGACACCACAGCCTCGTTCTCGGCGATGATGGCGTCGATAACCGGTTTTATCGCCGAACTGTCAGACACAACCGCAAGACCCTCGTCCTTCACCACAGCGGCAGGAGATATACCATCGTTCACTATGCGCGACATCAAGGATTGCCCGATCCTATCTGTGATGGATTTTGAATGCAGCAGGCCGATCAGATCTACAAGAGAATCCTCGCTCACCTGGTCCACTGCCTTGCCGCTCTCCGAAAGCACACGCCGAAGCTCGCGCCGCATCCACCTCGCGGACAAAACAGGATCCGCGCGCTTGGCCACGCGCTCGAAAAGCTCGCCCAGCTCGCGCTCCTTCGCCATCACCTGCGCGTCCACTTCATCGATGCCGTACTGGTCCACAAAACGCCTGGACTTGTCCGCGCCCAACTCCGGCACGAGCGCCCTTAGCTCATCGACACGCGAAGGCGTCATGGTGAACACGGGCAGGTCAGGGTCGGCTATGTAACCATAGTCATCCTCGCTCTCCTTCAACCGCTGTGGGTAGGTTACCCCGACATCAGGATTCCATCCGCGAGTCTCCTGGACAATGGACTCTCCCCTGCGGACGGCCTCGCGCTGGCGTTCCAGCTCTGAAAGAAGGGCGCGTTCTATCTCCTTGGCGCCGGTGATGTTCTTTATCTCGACGCGAGTATAGCTGGATTCCTTGACGCTGATGTTCGCGTCGGCCTTTATCACGCCATCATTCTCGTCGAATATCTTGATGTAGCTCAGCACGTGCATCAGGCGCTTGATGAATTCGCGCGCCTCGTCAGGAGAAGTCATGTCCGGCTCGGTGACTACCTCAGCAAGTGGTATGCCGCTGCGGTTGTAGTCCACGAGCACACAATCTGCCTCGCGCACTATACCCGCCGGGTCTTCTTCGACGTGCAGGCGCCTTATCTTCACGGCCTTGCCACCGACATCAATCGAGCCGCCTTCTGCCAACGGAACCTCGAACTGAGTTATCTGGTAGTTCTTGCCCATATCAGGATAAAAATAGGTCTTGCGCGAGAAACGGATCTTCCCGTTTATCGAGCAGCCCAGCGCGAGCGCCAGCATCGTGGCATAGTCCAACGCCTTCGCGTTAAGCACGGGCTTGCTGCCAGGATGACCGAGACAGACCGGACAGGTGCTGCTGTTGGGCTCGACAGCTCTCGTCGGGCAGGAGCAGAAAAGCTTGGTGGCTGTGTTGAGCTGGACGTGGATTTCCAATCCTATGACAACGTCAGTTGTGAAGCTCATCTCGACTCCAGCGCCAAAGCTGCGCGCACAATCGCGGACTCATCAAAGTGATCTCCGATTATCTGCAGACCGACAGGCATGCCTTTCAAAGGTCGAACTGGATAGCTTATGTGAGGCAATCCCGCGAG
>CAYSVV010000083.1:0-3540 GCA_964434695.1 uncultured Methanosarcinales archaeon | reverse complement strand
GTCCAACAGCACGAAGGCCGCGAGGGAATACAGTATTATCGTGAATATTACGCTCGCGTCGAATGCGCCGGGCCGCGCCCAGAAAATCAGTTCGGAGTAGAACATGAGCAGGTAGCCCGTGCACAACACGAGCAAGGCCCTTCTCAGAAATGTCATGTCAGCAGGAGATATTTCGGCGTTAAAATGGTTTGCCCGGCGCAAATTTCTTAAATGGGAATGTCATACCCTGCGCGATGGTCAGCAATTATGGATGCGGACGTATGCCCTTCATTCTTGTTAGCGCGCTGACCACCAAGTGGTAGGGCCTGTTCCTAACGCATAATTTCTAGGGATGGGCCGTATTGGAGTGTGTAACCAGTGAAACCTACAGACTGGGATTTAGTGGACGCAATAAACGACGCCGAAGCCGTCGTGACCGACAAGACGCCAGGCCGCAAGCCTCTTTTCTGGGGTAGTGTGAGCTATCGCGGCGGATCATATCATTGGTCCGCGCAGAACAGGGATGTCGACATAGCCGAACCGCTTCCCGCTGGGATCTACGGTGTTTTCGCGGCAAGAGTTATGGCAGCCATAGCGGACTATGAGCGCAACGAAGGAAAAGCGACAAGTCATCAGGAGGTGCGATATGTCGCGGTTGGTTAGGAAAGCGAGGATACTGGAGGACGAGAACCTGTTGGATTACGCGAGGGAATTCGGTGACGAGGAAGCGGCTTTCACCTACCTAGAGCACTACGCGGATGAATGGGAAGAGTTCGAGGATGATTACGAGGAGGAGCCCTATCCGGCGGCTTGAGCGTATGGCCAGAGGAAAGGATTTAATAGGCATCGCCCTGTCGAACGATAGAAAAGAGGCAGAATGGACGTCACAACTAACCTGTTCATCGTGGCAGGGGTCATCATCGTTGGCCTTATCGCCCAGTTCATATTCAGGAAACTGCGGATTCCTGATGTGCTCCTGCTCATTCTCTTCGGGGCGTTCCTGTCGCAGGCGGGATTGGCGCAGGGCGTGCGCGAAGGCGGCCCTGCCATCACTTTCATAATCACTTTCGCGCTTATCTACGTCATATTCTATGGGGCTTTGCCTATTCGTATCCAGGCGATATTCTCAACCGCGAAATACGCGTTCCTTTCGTCGATTCTCAATTTCATCGTGATCACCGGCGTCCTGGGCCTGGCGGCGCGCATGATCGGTTTCAACTGGGTGCTCGGGTTTTCGTTGGGTGCCTTGTTCTGCGTGATGGATGGCTCGATAATCAACGCCTTGCTGGAGACCATAAAGCTCAGCAAGAACGGCGAGGCGCAGGTGCAGACGGAGAGCGCGATAATAGACGTGCTCGTCATCGTGGGCGTGCTCTCCATAACCAACTTCGCCGCCATGACTTTCAACGAGGTGTTGCGCAATCTCACCAATTATCTTCTATTGAGTATGGGTATCGGATTGGTGGCTGGCATCATATGGGCATTCGCCCTTAGGGAAGTCGGGCAGTACAGCAGCGCGGCGGTCTCAACGGTCGCCGTTCTCGTGTTGCTCTATGCCTTCGCCGAATACATAGGCGCCAATGGCGTGATCACCATATTCACATTCGCGATTCTTCTGGGCAATCTGGCCGTGTGGAAGCGCCTGTTGAGCAAGGATCAGGCGCAAAGCGCCGGCGGCCTCACTTCTTTCGAGATAGGTTTCTTCCGCGACATAAGCTTCGTCATCCGCAGTTTCCTGTTCGTTTACTTGGGTATGCTTGTTGACTTGTCGGCCTGGCCCTGGTTGGTCGCGGGCCTGGGGTTCTTCCTGATCGCGTATCTGTTGCGCGGGCTGGTGATGCACTTGGTGGTGAATCCAGTGCTTACATCCAAAGACCGCTATCTGGTCGAGGCGATGTGCGCGAAGGGCCTTACTACGACGGTTATAATCGCGGTGATAAAGGCTGATGTGGCATTCACCAACATAGTCATCGGTGGCATAGTATCAAGCATCGTGGTGACTGGTTTGCTGGTGTTTTTGATAGACCATGGTAGGTTCACATCGGTCTGGGATTCTTTGGCGCCGGTGCTGAAAAAAGCAAGAAGCTAGATTTTCTCTATCTCGTTCTCCACTCGTACTGTCCAGGCTCGCACCGCGTTGCGTAGTGCCGCGCGCACCGATGACCGTTCCGCCGAGTAGGAATAGACGTATCCTCCGCCGGATAGGTTGGTCTGTGTGCGCTTCAACGCCCCGCGTAGGTGCAGCTTCTTCAGCCCGCGTTGCGCGGTTGTGTGGTCCAGGGCGAGCATGTTTCCAATATCGGCAGCCGTGGTCTCCTTTCCGTCAAGGGATATGAGCTTGTCAAGAATGTTAAGCTCCGCTTTCGTGAGTCCGAAAGCGCACTTTATGATGTCCTTTGCTTCGATTTGCTTGCAGGCGAAGTCCATTTTCAACCCACTATCGCTTCGATTTTGGCCTTGAGTGCTGCCTTGGGCAATAATCCGATTATCCTGTCGAGTTCCTCGCCGTTCTTCATCACGACCAGGCAGGGTATTCCGCGTATCCCGAACTTGCCTGCGAGTTCCTGGTTCTCGTCAACATTCACCTTTGCGAATTTCACCTTGCCACCGAACTCTTTCTCCAGTTCATCGAGTACTGGCGCCATCGTCCTGCAAGGTCCGCACCAAGGTGCCCAGAAATCGACCACTGTTGGTGTTTCTCCTTTCACTTCTTCTTGGAAATTTTTCTCATCATAATTTTGAACTGTCATTTAGGCCTCCATTTAGCAACAGTGCTGCTATTTTCTAGCAGTACCTATATTTAATCCCGCCGGAGTGCTGCGGGAATTCGAGGAAAAACAACAGTACTGTAAGTGGCAATCGGCAAACCCTGCGTTTGGTTTAAATAGAAAAGACACGAACAAGGTGAAAAGATGGCGAAATGCGTTGTGTTCAAAACATATGACTCTTTGCGAGAGGATGGCGTGCTGGACAAGGTCGCGGGCGCACTGAAAAACTCAAAAGGTCTGGACCTTCTCGGCGATGTCCTCGAGTCAGCAGCTCCCAGGATAACCGACAGTCGCGACAAAATCCAGCTTATGCGATTAAGAGCGCACATCGGCGGTCTCGCGTATGTGATGAGAAGCGCGTCATCTCAGGATTCGGATCACGTATCTCAATTCCTCGACGCCGAGGCGATGCATAGGCGCGCCGCCGCCCATTCCATATCTATGCTGAATTTCTCATCATCGGAAGGTTCATCCGCCGCTGTTGGCGCGTTGTGCGCGAGGATAGCTGCCTTTGCCATTGGCATAGACTTGGATGAAAAAGAAATCACTGGCAAGGTCGCCGAAGTGGCTGCCCAGGACTTCGCAAGGGACGTCCGTTCGGTCTTGGGCTAGTAATCCTTTTAAAGCAAGTCAGCGATTGTACCATTATGGAAGCAAAGCCAGTCAAGGGAATGGAAGACCTCTATCCAGAGGAGTTCGCGGCGCGCGAAGCGCTATTCGGCAAGCTAAGGGACGCCGCGAAGAGCTTCGGCTTCAGGGAAGTGTGCACTCCTGTGATGGAATCGGTCGAGCT
>CAYSVV010000082.1:0-3639 GCA_964434695.1 uncultured Methanosarcinales archaeon | reverse complement strand
GTTTCTTGTCCTCAGGAGTAGAAGGCAGGATATGACTGGTTATCGATTCAGAAGAGCGTTCCTGGAACAGCTCGTAGAGAATTATGCCGACGGCGTGACTTAGATTCATTGACGGATAACTCTTGCTCGTGGGAATGGCCACAGTGAGATCGCATTTCAACAGCTCAACGTTGCTAAGGCCCGGACCCTCAGGACCGAAGATCAAGGCAACATCGGATTTCGCAGGCAACGCGCTGGCCAGTTTTTTTGGCGACAAAGGAGAACGCGTGAGATTGTAATCAGAACCGACCATCCCGGTCGTACCGACAAGGAACGCGGCCTTCACGTCCTCCAATGAATCAACCACCTTGGCCTTCTTCAAAAGAATCTTGTTATGCTTAGCCCGATCCTGGGATTCCTTGCCGAGATGGTCGCACTTGGGCGCAACAAGCACCAGCCGAGACAGCCCGAAATTACCCATAAGCCGGGCGACAGCCCCGACATTGCCCCCCACCTCGGGACGGACCAGCACGACCGAAATTGTCATAGACCACGGCGGACGACGAATCTTTATAAACGTAGTGCGGCAAGAAGCGACAATGGCGAGACGCAAGCGAAACGTGATAGCGCAGATGTTCATAGGCCTGTTTCTGGCACTGGCCTGGATTGGCAAGGCGATTTGGTACGTGATCAAGGGAATCACACTCGCTGCATGGTGGCTGGTGAAAAAGATAGCCGAATCCATTGAAAGATTGGGGAAAAGAAAGCAAGCTAAACACGTCCTCGAGGACGCGGCCAAGGAGACTCCTGCGCCCGCCAAGACAGAGCGCGGCGGACAGAAGCACAAGCCGGAATCCACTCCTTTGGAAGCCGTCGAAACAGCGGCGGGAGACTTCGGACGCTTCGATTCCCGACTGAATGAAACCAGCATGATAGTCCTTATAGCGGGCAAGCGCGGCAGCGGCAAGAGCGCGCTTGGTTTCAGGATATTAGAGAACGCCCACGCCACGAGCGAAAGGCCTGCCTACGCGCTTGGCGTCAAGGCAAGCGTCTTGCCTTCCTGGATAAGCAGCGTGGATGACGTCGAGCAAGTCAGCAACCAGGGGATGGTGCTGGTGGATGAAGGCGCGTTGTCCTTCAGCAGCCGGGAAAGCATGAGCAAGAAGAACAAGGAACTCGGCAAGCTGCTCGCCATAGCAAGACACAAGGATTTGACGCTGCTTCTGGTGACGCAGAACACAGGCATGATCGACAAGAACGTGCTCAACCTCTGCGACACGGTCATACTCAAAGAAGGATCGCTTCTCCAGCAGAAGATGGAGCGCGACGCGATGAAGGAATTGTATTCAAAAGCGGGCAAGGCGATAAAGGCGTTGCCATCTGAAGACCGCACGGCGCATGCCTACATAGTCTCGGATGACTTTGAGGGATTGGTGCGCGTGGCGCTGCCCAGCTTCTGGAGCAGCAAGGTCAGCAAGAGCAGGGCGTAGGAGGAAAGATGGTATTCGAAGAACACGTGGACCAGGCGAACAATCTGCTGATTGCGGCGCAAGCCGAGATACAGCACGCGAAGAGAAGCTCGAAATCCGGCGACAGGATGATTTACCTGAACAACCTCACCAAAGCAATCTCTTTCGCCAAGAACGCGATAGCCGAACTCGATAAGGCAGTCAAAGAATCCTGATATCAGAAGAACCCGGCTGCCAGGTTGAACACCATCATCGCGAAGAGCGCCACTCCGACATATTTCCACACCTTGTGGCCATTCTTGTCGCCGAACATCTTGACAGTGGCCAGCTGGAACATCCTTCCGCCATCCAACGGGCCCATGGGAAGGAGATTGAACAATCCTATGCCCAAGGACAGCAGCCAGACGAACACTATGAGCTCGAAGATCCACAGGGTTATCGTGACGCCGGCGTGGCCGTACTTGGCTACGGCGGACGGGTTGGGTATCCTCTCCTGGGAAAGCTGAACGCCGAGCACGCCGCGCGAAGGCTCGGTCTTTGAGGCCACCAGCGTGATTGTTTTTGGAGCACCGTCGATTACCACAGAGAGCTCATCGCCAGGTTTCTTCGCGACAAGGACTTCCTGCAGTTCGGAATCGGTGACCGACAATCCGTCTATCGCGGATATGACCATTCCCTGGCGAATACCTGCAGAATATGCAGGCATGTCCTCCTCGACGGCATTGATAACGAGGACGTTGTCGAACATGCCATTGACAACTCCTGGCATGTCTATGATGGCGAACTTCTTGCCCATCTCGGGGGAAAGGCCGGGAACGCCGAAACCGAGCAGCACGATGAGCGCCAGGGCCATAAGCACGTTGGCCAACGGGCCGGCGGCGAAGACAGACAACTGCTGGGACAATGGACGCTTGACTATCTTCTTCTCATCCGGCTCGACGAAAGCGGCCGGAACGATCGGAATGATTATCCCAAGGAAAGCGAAGCCCGAGCTCTTCACGGGAATATTATGCGCCCTTGAGGCGACACCGTGCGCGAACTCATGTATCACCGCAACCACGAATATGCTCAGTATCCAATAAGCGAATGGAACGAAGAACACGCCGGGAGCGGATACGGGCAACACCGGCTGTATTCCCGGCATGCCTCCGGGCTGGGTGAATATCTTGATCGTGCTGTCCACAAGGAACCAGCTCATGGCGAACATGCCGATGAAGCCCACGACGATGCCGAAGTAGAACAACCACCTCATGAAGCGCGGGAACATCTTGGCGAGCCGGTCCATGGCATTCAGGCCCCAGCCGCCACGATACATCGCGAAATAGATTATCGGCCCGAGGATCTTATGTACCGAAAGCTTCGAGCGGTGCATGTAGAGGAAAATCCCCATGGTGACCACGAATAGGATTCCGACGACAGTATTGACATCCATATGACGACAAACCTCTTTATGCTATTTAAATATGACGCAGTATCGCGGAGTAGATACTATTCCAAAAACTAATTCAGTGCTACTTCTTGCGCTTGGGCTTGAAGTTGTGCGCGCCGCAGCGCCTGCACGTGATGTTGCCTTCGATGATCTTCATGTTCGTCGAACGTATAACGCTCTTGCAGTTCCTGCATACGAACTTGTTCTTCATGAGACGGGCCTCAGCTTCAGGAAAACGTGCCATTACTGTTCACCCACTCCGCCCTTTATGCCTTTTATGATTTTGTCGCCCATTATGTTCCAGTAGTTGATGGAAACACCCTCGACAGTCTGGTTTTTGAACTCTTCGGGAATCTTTATCTCGAAGGTCTCGAATGATTCGGAATCCATGATGGTCGCCTTTTCGCCGGCGACACTGAGCACCTGGGCGTTGCGCTTCTCTATGATTGGCACTTCGACGGTATCGTGAGCAGGCATTACCAGCTCGCGCTTCTTCTCATCAAGCAAACCAACTGCGACCAGACGTATCTTCGCATGACCGTGCTTTCCGCTCTTGCTTGATGTGCTGTCGATAATCTTGCAAGCAGAGCCATCGACCACTATGAAGCTTCCGGCCTTGACTTGGCTAGCACCAACCACCTTAATTTCAGACATGCGAACTGCGCGGCTTTGCTTGATTTAAATAGGTTGCGGTGGAGAACCAGGAAAACATAAATAATAGTTATTGGGCACCAGCTAGTATGAATGAAGATGAACGTGTTG
>CAYSVV010000081.1:0-3672 GCA_964434695.1 uncultured Methanosarcinales archaeon | reverse complement strand
TGCTCCTTGAGCGCGACCTTCAGAAACATCCTATCATGAGAGCCATAAATCCAGCCCGAACGATTGAATGCCTGGCGCACGAGAGAATTTTCTTTTGTCATGGCCACAAACACTAGATCGCCGGTTTAAATTGATGCTGTATCAGACGTCCAGCTCGCTGACTTCCTTAGCATGGTCGAGTATGAACTTCTTACGGGGTTCTACATCATCGCCCATCAGCATGCGGAAGACTTCATCGGCAGCCAAAGCGTCCTCTATGGTTATGCGTTTCAAAGAACGGGTTCCGGGATCCATGGTGGTCTCCCAGAGCTGGTCCGGGTTCATCTCGCCCAACCCCTTGTAGCGCTGGACGTTGCTCTCTTCGCCGTATTCTTTCAGTAGCTTGTCGCGCTCGGCGTCGTTGTAGGCATAGTCAAGTTTCTTGCCCTTCTGCACCTTGTACAGCGGAGGCATGGCCAGATAGATGTGGCCGTTCTCTATCAACGGCTTCAGATAGCGATAGAAGAAAGTCAGCAGCAGGCAGGCGATGTGGTTGCCATCCACGTCGGCGTCGGTCATAACGATGATTTTGTGATACCTTAGCTTCGAGATGTCGAACTCGTCCCCAATGGACGCGCCGATGGCGGTTATCATCGTGCCTATCTCAGTGTTCTGCAGGACTTTGACGAGCCTTGCCTTCTCAACGTTGATTATCTTACCGCGCAACGGAAGTATGGCCTGGAATTCTCTGTTTCTGCCGGATTTCGCGCTGTTGTGCACGAAAACACCTGAAGCCAGGGCGAAATTGTGCGTGCCAGGTACCTCGATGTCATACACATCCACGCGGGAATCCAACGGAGTCACTGAGATTATCTTGTGGTTGTAATTCAGGACCGCCTCACGAAGCCTAGACTCATCATTCTCGAAGAACCTGCCGACAAAAGTCGAGTAAGAAAGGACATTCTTGTTGTTGACATCCTTCCTAATAGATTCGAAAGCGTCGAAGTCGACTTTCCCGTCGCGCTCGTATTGTATCCTGAGCAACCGCACAGTATTCTCGAAGTAAGTCTTGTCATATGCGCGCTTGCGCTTCGACCGGAAATCGCTCGTCCATTGCCTCTTCGTCATAGCGCTGCGCCAGGCCAGAAGCTCCTTGTCCGACCACTGAACCTTAGCAGATTTGGATAACTCCTCCTTGCGTTCCGGATGGTCAAGGAAATACCTGCGCACACGCTCGGCCTGGAGTGCCCTGTTCTCCACTGAAGACCAGTATTCCTCCTGGTTTCTCCTCAGCGTCGCGAGCGTCCTATTGCGGTAATCCTCGTCAGATTCATAGAACTCAAGGAACTTCCCCACCATGAAACGCTTGTATTCGTCGTTCTCCCATTGCGCCTTCGCGCGCCTGCTAAGCTCATCGCGCATCTCCAACATTTTGGCGCGTATCTTCTCCCGGAACTCCGGAGTGGAACGGATTTTCCTGAGCTTCTCCAAAACATCCTTCCTGCTCAGGGTCTTGTGCGCCATGGCACGATGCAAAGCCAGATGATCCTCCTTGCCCAGCCTGCAGATATTGGTCGGATTGTTATTGCTCTTGTCGAAATCCTTGTGGTGCCTATGCTCGCCCAATGATTCATATATCCCGTTCCTCAAGTTGAAATCATCAGCAAGAAGGTGGGTGAAAACCCATCTAGACCGCGAAGGGTCAAACACCATATCATAACCATCAATCGTTATCCTGCCACCACGCTCGGATGTCTTGCGCCGGAGCGGCATCAATGAGTCAGTATTGAGCAACTCCGCAGCGGGCTTGTATGTGCCATCACGGAGCATGAAGAGATGACTCGGAGTACATACTATCTCCGCGCCGGTGTCGAGCACGACCTTGATTACTTCGGCATCTCGCTTGGTGACACGAGGATGCGCTATGCGCTGAATTCCAACGTGGCCGTCGTGCATAATAGTGAAACAATAGTTCTCCTTGCCTTGCGCATGTTCATCCACCAGCTTCCTGAAACTGAGGTTCCTTCCATCCGCAAGGGCGACTTCGACGTCCCCATCAAAACATCCCCCTGCACTGTCGCCTTCCACAAGGAATAGCTCGCTAAGGGCAGGGTCGCGGCTTGAGCAGTCCGCCAGTTTGCCCGGCAGGGTGCTGTATTCCAACGCGCCTTTCCTGCGCACCAATTCGCGGGCCTTTCTCGCGGCCTCTCTTGCTCGGAACGCGTCGACGCACTTGCTTATGATAGCTTTAGCCGCGCCAGGAGTCTCCTCGAAATAGGTCTGCAGGGCCTCGCCGACAATGCTTTCGGTGATTCCCTTGACTTCGCTGTTGCCCAGCTTGGTTTTTGTCTGCCCCTCGAACTGCGGCTGGGGAACCTTGGCGCTTATGACCGCGACAAGGCCTTCGCGCATGTCCTCACTTGTGAGCTTCTCCTCGTTCTTGAAAAGCTCGTGCTTGGATCCGTAAGCATTGATTGTCCTGGTGAGCGCGGCCTTGAAACCCACAAGGTGGGTTCCGCCCTCGTGCGTGTTGATATTGTTGACGAAAGTGTAGACCACCTCATCGTAATCAGTAGTATACTGGAGCGACACTTCTATCACCACATCGCCCCGAGCGCGCTCGACATAGAACGGCTTGTGCAACGCGGTCTTCTTCTTGTTGAGCTCCTCCACGAACGACATTATGCCGCCGTCGTAGCGGAAGGTCTCTTTCTTGTCCGCGCGCTCATCGGTTATGATGATGTCCAATCCCTTGTTCAGGAAAGCCAACTCGCGGCAGCGGTTGCTTATGACGTCGAAGCTCCATTCGTTCTGCTCCATTATGGTGAAATCTGGCTTGAAACGGATGGATGTGCCAGTGCCTTCAGATGTTCCCACGACAGTCAAGTCCGTGGCAGGCCGTCCCTGCCTGAACTCCTGGCGGTATAATTTGCCGTCGCGCTTGACATCGACTATCAGCCACTCGCTCAGCGCGTTGGTTACCGTGACACCGACGCCGTGTAATCCACCAGACACCTTGTAGGTGTTCTTCTCGAACTTACCGCCCGCGTGGAGCACAGTCATCACGACAGTGACAGCAGGAATCTTCAGTTTAGGATGTAGATCAACCGGGATGCCACGGCCGTTATCGACGACAGTGATTACACCCTCCTTGTCTATGGTGACCTCAATCTTGGTGCAGAAGCCAGCCAGCGCCTCGTCAACGCTGTTGTCCAGCACTTCATAGAGCATATGGTGCATTCCTCGGGAGCCGGTAGTTCCTATGTACATTCCAGGGCGCTTGCGAACAGCGTCGAGCCCTTCGAGTACCTGGATTTTTTCTGCACCGTAATCGTTAGCCATGATCCCCTTTCCTCACAAAACACACCACCTCGATGCATATAAAAAGCTATTGTTTTCAGAATGGCGTTATAGGCGCCATAATGGTTGAATTCGGGCGTTATAGCGTTGTGTAAGAAATCAGTGATTACGCCGCTTCGCGCACAGGACGCATCTGCTTGTCTATCCTCACAAGATGGACCGGAACCTGCATAATCAAGGAATTGCAGTAATCAGTCTTTTTCTTGTCGCAGGATTTCAACAAAGAAGCCAAAGCCTTGGTCAACCGGGCCCAACGGATTATCAATGAGTCCCTCAGGTGCACTCTATCCTCCTCAGAGACAGTCATTATATTCTCGGCATCCGCAATCATGT
>CAYSVV010000080.1:0-3696 GCA_964434695.1 uncultured Methanosarcinales archaeon | reverse complement strand
AACGCGTATTTCAGTTCCGTCTCTTGATACATGGACATAATAATTCGTCTTTTCTTTGCTCACCGTTACTTTCTGTCCATTCTCACATATGAATTGATTTAATTCATAAAATCCGTCTTTAGGAGCCCATTCGATAGAAACTGCTGTATACCAACGGTAATTAATTGCTCCTGAGCTTGTCTTTTCCCATCGGGAAACTATCATATCGTCACAGTAAATGTTTTCTGGGAATTGACCTTTGTATTTTCCTTTGTAACATTTGCGAGCGTTTGACTCAACTCGCCATACTGATGTATCTATCAATTTAGTTAGTGTGGAACCAACATACTCGTGGTCTATAGCGGTTGTTTCTGTGAATATTTGTGTTTTGGTCTTTGTGGGGCATGCCTGTCGATCTTCAGTTATGTTGGATTCAAAGCCGAGATTTGAAGGTAAGACAATAGGCTGCGGCAGTATCAAATCAATATTGGCGACTAATAATATTATCACAAGTATGATGGATGCCCACATAGCGGAATGCAATTGTACGTTACTTCTAATAATTACTGCGATGATGCCTGAAAGGCCGAATCCAACAATTAATGATGAGAAGATAATAGAATAAATGCCTAAGTTGGGGAGTATGTGTGTAATCATTAACCAAATGGCGGTGGCATATACTAAGTAATAGAATACAATCCACTTAAATTCGTATTTAGACGTGTGACTTTTTACTACTTGTGCGATAAGCGAGATTATCGCGGAGGTAATTAAAACAACGAAAAACGAGTTGGTTATTGCAATTTGCTCCAAAATATAATTACTCAGCCAGAATGATCCTGAAAAAATAAATCCCCATTTAGCAATCATAATCGTTTTTTCATTGTTAACTTTAACAGTTCCTTTATGGTAAAAACCAAAATAAATCATACTTGCTCCTATAATAAAGAGCATAAGTGGGAGTCCAAAAGCGAATAACATGCTGTCTGATACGGCTCCACTGATGAAAAATATTGGAAGGAAAGATGAGAATGTTCCTATAATAAGTAGAATGCCTAAAACTCCAACAATAAAGCGAAATAGGCCCATATGATAAAGAACAGAATTGTGACTTATAAAGTTTACCTGGATTTTAAATAAAAAAAATAAAGAAAAAAAATAAACTAAGACTTTAGTCGCCCGGGGCGCAAATTCCTTCGCTGCTCAAGACTGACGGAACTCCGAGCTTCTTGGAGCAGCACTCGTTCGCGGCCGTGAGGTCGTCGATCGTCACTGCATCCTCGTCGCGGAGAGTCTCGCAATCTTCGCCTGACTCGGAAAGATCCTCGGTGACAACCACGATCTTGCCCTCGTCATTGATTGTCGGAGGGACATCGGGGATGTCTACTTTGGGCGTTTCCGGCTCGTCCATAGCGTCTCCTGCATCGGGTTCAACCGCTGCAGGCGGTGCTGGAGGAGCGACTGGCGGCTGTACTGCTGCCGGTGGCGCCTTAGGCGCACAGGCGACGAGCACAGCAAGCGCGAGAAGCGCAAATATCACTGCGATCTTGTTCATTGGGACACACCTCCTAAGCGTGTGCCTTCGACATTTACGCCGAGAGTATTTAAAGATAGCGGCGTCATTCCTTGACCTCAGCCACTTCCTGTTCTCTCTGCGCAGGCCTGACACGACGTACCGTCAACGGCAAAGCGTCTGCCTCAAGCTCCTTCTTTGCGATGATTATCGGGTTGTATCCGATGCTCTCAAGCTCTGTCTCGCTCAGCTTTATGTGGAAAGGCGCGCCCATCGCTATCTGGAGCGCGCGCGAACCAACAAGCCTCGCAACCTCATACTTGGTGTTCTTCATAGCTATCACCCGAGTTTGGCACGCAGCTCCTTGGCTGTGTCCATTGCTATTCCTACCATCCTGTCCATCTGTTCAGGAGTCAACGGCATCACTCCGCCCTTCTGCAGGGCGACGATGGTGCCATCTTCCAGCGAGGTCACGGTAAGGCGAGCGTCCGCCAGACTTTCCTCATCCGGCAGGGGGTCGACTATGAAGTTCTTGCCGATGACCCAGACCGTTACAGGTATGGGTAAGCATTCCAATTTGAGCTTTGTTTCGGTGCGTACCTCATAGTCAGCCTTGCCGCCCTTGACTCCAGGATATCGAGTGTGCATCAGAGCGGCCATGCTGGAGAATCCTGCCATGTCCAGCAGGTTTCCGTTGTCGTTGATCGCGACGATGTCCACCAGGACGCTCCAAACCGCCTTTCCTGCTTCTATGCACAGTGATTCTGGCTTGAGAGAGTGGCTTTCGCGTATTCCGCGGTCGGTGACTCTTGCGAGCTCGATGGCCCACTCAGTTGGCTGTCCGACCTCGAATTTCGGCGAGGCAAGAGGAGTCAACTCGGCGTTGACCATCAGGTTGCCCTTGTCCGGCGTGTCCGAATAAGGCTCCTCGACCGACATCTTCACTCCAGCTATCAATTCAGTGCTTCCACAGCGCACCTTGGCGCTGCCTTCCGCGCTCCTGCTCACGTCATATTCTATCGTGATGGGGCGGATCTCCAGGAGCTTTCTTCCATCCGCGCGCAGACCCGCATCCAGCGAGCGCAATAGCGCTTGTTTCGTTATCACAGTGATCCCTCCGCGTACTTGTCCTTTATCGCCTTGCGTTGTATCTTGGCGATTTCGCGGCACACTTCGACGGCCATCACGAGCGCATCCTTGAGATGCTCCCGCTTTACCCTGCCATCCATCTGTAGCAACGAGATCGTGCCCGAGTTGGGCAACACCGCGACGGGTATGTCCGCAACAGGCGCCTCGTAGTCTTTGCCGCTATATTCGTTGTAGTGCTCCTCGTTGTAGTTGAGGTCGGCGACGACACGGTCGTCTACCCAACCCACGCTCACTGAGGACACCAGATCAGTCATTTCAATGCCGGCGTCGGCCAAAGCCATCGCTGCGGCGGTTATACCGGCACAACGCGTGCCAGCGTCCGTCTGCGGCAACTCGATGAAAACATCGACCACCGTGTTCGGGAACTGTTTCAGATTAACCACGCTGCGCAGGGAATACTCCATAACTTTGGATATCTCCTTGGCACGCCTGTTCTGCCCGGGACGGACGCGTTCGCCGTGGCCCGAGAAAGGCATCATGCTGTAGTGGCATCGAAGCACTCCGCATCCAGGATCCTGCTTGAACTTCGGGTGCAGTTCCCTGGGACCGTAGACCGCGGCTAAGGCGGTAGTGGCTCCTATCTGGAAGAAAGCGCTTCCGTCCGCGCGCGGGATAACTCCCACCTTCGCGGTTATCGGACGGGTCTCGTTCTGGGCCCGGCCGTCGAATCTCTTGTCGTATCCCATCTTAACCCTCCACCGGAGCGCCGATCTTGTCCTCAAGCCACTTCTTGACCTTGGCAAGCTGCCTATCAGCGAAGACCTGCCCGAGGACGACGACCTGGTTCAACTGTACAAGGACTATCAGCAAATCGTAAAGGAAGAAGACCTGCTCGGCGCTGTCGGCAGGGTTCCTCTGGCTGGCATCCTGAAATATGCCGGCTCGGAAAGCTGCAAGGCCTGTCACAAATACGCCTATAAAAAATGGGCAGCCGGACCCCACGCCAATGCTTATCGGACCTTAGTCCGGGTCGGCTCGCAGTACGACCCGGAGTGCATACGATGTCACGTGGTCGGTTTTGGCTATGAAACGGGCTTTGAATCGGAAAAAAGCCC
>CAYSVV010000079.1:0-3719 GCA_964434695.1 uncultured Methanosarcinales archaeon | reverse complement strand
GGAGCAGCCCGATGCCCAGAAAGGAGTGCTTCTAGACGGCATCCCTCGCGATCCTGAGCAGGTGGAACTACTCAATAAGGTGGTTGATGTCTCCTGTGTGCTCTTGCTAGAAATCCCCGATGATATGTCTGTTAAGCGCATCAGCGGAAGGTTCATCTGTTCCAAGTGCGGCGCGGTATTTGGCTCCGAGATTCCTCCGAAGATACTGGGCATATGCGACAAGTGTGGTTCTGCTTTGGTCCAGCGCGACGATGATAAGCCCGAAGCTGTCCGTGAGCGCTTGAGGATATACCACGAGCAGACCGAGCCGGCTTTGGTTTCTTATGGCGACAAGGTGCGCAGGATCGATGCCACCGGAACGGTGCCGGAGATAGCCGCTTCTGCCGCATCTGCTTTGGCCGGCTGTCTACGCTAGGCTTTGCCTGAGTAGTTCAGTAGCGTAGCTTCCTTTTGGCAGCTCGAACTCGACGACAATCTTGCTCTTGTCTGGATGTCGGTCATCGTCGAGCGGCGAGCTGACGTTGAGGTTGCTCGCTTCGCACCATAATTGTCTTGATCCACCTTCCGCGCTCAGATCAGGTAGTTGCCGTATTATGAAATCCCGGGGTGTTATTCCTTCGAGTTTCATCTGCTCCGTGATTTCAGGGTATTTCTCGATATCCTCTTGCGCCGTGCCGAAGCCTATCAACGGCAATTCCACCTGTTCGCCGTGCCTTCCCGCTATCTTGATGGCCGCAGCGTTCCAGAGCGAGCTTTGGTAGGCGTGGATGTAGAAAGTCAATAGCTTTGAAGGAACGGTGTTCAGCCCGCCGATGACATCGTTCGGACGCTTCTCGAGGTGGTTTCGAATCCGTTTTCCACGGTGGCTGTCGGTGAGTATGTTCTCTGCCGCTGCCTTGAAATTCTTCTTTATCAATTCCCTGCCGACGACGGCGTTGTGCCCTCCCAAACGCTGCTCGCCGAAAAGATTGACGAATCTCGGTCGTATTTCCACAGGATTGTCCAGATCCCGGATGGTTATCTTGAATCTGTTGCCCTCGTGCGTGCCTATCCCTATTGGCCTGCCTGCCTGGCCTAGATAGGTAAGCGTGATTCCGTCAATCCTGAGTGCCTCGAGCCTTTCTCGGCTGGCGCCCTTTGCCGAGCAGACCTGTTCTGTTATGGCCTGCTTGTCCTTGTTTCCTGCCCAGCCGAATTCTATCAACGGCAGCCCGAGTTTCGCCGCTATGGTCTCGAGGGCGTCAAGCGTGTTCCAGCCTCGCTTATGGAGCACGAAATAGGCGTAGGGCCCGCTGCCCGTGGGCTGCGGCGAGCCTAGCTCGGTAACAACGAAATCCTCGGGAATCTCCTTTATCTCGGCCATAGGCTGCCTTTCACGACGACATATTTAAAAGTTGGTCGCCTTGCCGCGTTATCAAGCACCTGTAGCTCAGCTTGGATAGAGCGTCTGCCTCCTAAGCAGAAGGTCGGGGGTTCAAATCCTCCCAGGTGCGTATGGCCCTTCTCGGCGAGGCCTGGCGTATCTGGCGGCTTTCTTCGCGCCGGAAGCGCCGTGGCTGGAAGCGGTATGCCGGCCTGATTCAAGAGATATGTTCCTCTATTATGGAGGATTGCTGGGACGGCACGCATTATTGCGCCAGCGCAGGGCATTTCCATCAATTTTATTGCCGTGACATCGGCATAGCGGCCGAAGGTTTGGACAAGGAACGACTGAGGAAGACACTGGACTGGGCTTTGGCTATTTTCGAGAGGCAGGGCAAGGTCACCGTGGCCATAACGCCGAAAGGAGTGCCTTTCGACTTCCCGGTTTTCAGCCCTGACTCGTTGGCTTTCCTGCTGCGTTCGCTGCGGATAGCCGGTGACAAGAAGCTCGTCGATTCCCACCGTGCGTTTTTGGAGCGCGAAATCTCGAAATGGTGCGCTCGGGTGATCGCCGAGGATGGTTTCGTGAAGAGGGACGTGCATTTCGGTGGCATGCGCGACCACGCGATACGGTCCAGCAGCGCCTATGATAACGCCATGGTGCTTTTGTTGAAACGTGAGGCTGCCTCTCTCGGTCTTCGCTGCCCTCCAATCGCATTGACGCAGGAGATTTTCCTAAAGGAGTTCTGGACAGGGGCGCACATCCGTGACGCCCGGAACAATCCTGCTCTTTCAGGAGACGCGAATATTGTTCCATTCTGGCTGGGTGTGATAAAAGACGATGAAAAAGCAAGGATATGTGTTCGGATGCTGCACGAGTCAGGGATGGACCGGCCACCGCTGGCCTATTCCGCGCCAGGCAGGAAATCCAGGGTGATCTGGCAGAACATATTCGTCGGCGGCTGGGAGGAGCAGGCTCGTTGGTTGCAGCTCGGCTTGATGTACGCTGTCGTGGCGAAATCCGTCGACAAAACCATATATGAACAAGCAAAGTCCGACATTCTTGACCTGATCAAGCGCGACGCCAACGTGCTCGAAGTCTACACACCTGGAGGCAAGCCCTACAGGAGTCTGTTCTACCATTCCGACGAAGGCATGCTCTGGGGAGCGGCGCTGGCTAGGGCGCTTTCTTCTTGAGAATCTCGCTTATCTTCTGCCCGCTGGCCTTGCCGCGCAGTTTGCCCATCACTATGCCTATGAGCGCGTTGAATGTCTTGCCCGGGTTGGCGGCGATTATACCGTCTATGGCCTTTTCCAGTTCGGCGTCGTCCATAATCTTGAAGTTGGCTAGAGTCTCTGCCACGGGCTTGCCGGTCTTGAGTATGTCCAACACAGATTCCTTAGCCACCTTTCCTTCGGCCAGCGCCGAGAGCAACGCCTCGAAGTCAGCGGTGCTCGGATTTACGCTCACACCGTGCATTCTCTTTATGGTGGCCGCGCTCGCGAAGACGACCTCGGCGATGTACGCCGGTTTCAAGGTAGTGAACTGCTTAACGAACTCGTCGAACGCTTTCCAGGATGATGACTTGGCAGCCAAATCCGCCACGTCCTTGCTCAATCCGAGCTTCATGTAACGAGCCGCCCTTTCCTCTATGGTTTCAGGTATCTCGATGGATTGCAATGATTTCTTGTCGACTACTATAGGTGGGATGTCGGTCTCCGGGTACAGTCGCGCAGCCCCGGGCATCGGACGGAGATAGCTGGTCGTCCCGTCCTCGTGGGCTTTCCGCACTTCGGACGGCACGCCGTCGCGGGCCTGCACGTGTCTTTCCGCAACCGCCTCTAAAGCCATCCTTGCCCTCGCTTCCGTTGCCGCCACCAGCACGAACGCGTCCTTGTCCCCGCAACTCAGCGATGTCCTTATGCGAACCACCTGGTCAGGAAGTATTGCGTATTTGGAAAGGTCTTCGTCGCTGTGTATTATGCCCTTGACGCCAGCGGCGATCTTTGCCCTGTCGCTAAGTTCTGTGCCGTATCTTTTGCCGGGTTGAGTTTCCTTGCCAAGGATTCCTGCGCCAGGGAGCAAGATGCCGAATATCCCTCCTCCGTTCTGCATCGCTCCGGAGATTATCTTGTTGATGCTTCCTGAGAATAATGAGCTCACGTCCTTGATGTCAGGTTTGCCTTGGTTGGTATTGGCCAGTTCTTTGGCTATCTCGATAAGTGCCTGTTGTCTTTTCGCCTCGTTCTCCACCAGAGTCGAGAGCATCCTCAGATCCTGGGCGCCCTTTATCTCGACGCGTCTCCCGCCGCTTATACTGACGTTCACGTCCTGTCGTATCGTGCCCAGGCCGCGC
>CAYSVV010000078.1:0-3720 GCA_964434695.1 uncultured Methanosarcinales archaeon | reverse complement strand
CGGGCATCAAGTCCATCTGGCGCATAAATTATCAGGTCTTCTCCTGGTTCTTCGACGTGGCATTTGTCAGAATGGTCCGTGGCGTATTTCTTCGCTTCTCTGCCGAGACCGATGACCACTCCTTTGCACTCCTCGAAACGTCCAATCAGTCTTTCGATGCCCATCCGTTCGAGACGTTTTATATCGACACCCAAGTCTGCGGCTTCATCTGCGTATTCCGTTATTGAGGCGGGCACGTCGTACTTGGCTGAGACTGCGCTAGTGTAGGGCATGCCTATCACCATCTGGGCAAACCAATCTCTCTCGGCGCCACGGGCTAGTGCCCGTGCCATGTTGGTGATTTTTCGCTTGTCGTTTGGGAGGTCGATGCTTTTCCGGAGCGGATGATCTGCGAATGCTTTTGGGTTAGGGAAGAAGTATAGATATCCATTGTAGACTGGTTGTTTCCTTGAAGAATCGGGATACTTTGGCCCGGGTAATTTTCCATATTCAAGTAGCCTTATGGCTGCCTCGACGCATGTGCCGTGTAGCATAGATGTCTGCGACCAGGGTATTTCTTCAATCGAGTTTATGATGGGTGGCGTGTTTGTCATGGTGCTCGCTTTTGAATGGCGATTCGGCATATAAATCTTTCTCTTTTTCATTACTAGTAGGTGGTTACACTTTCAATAGGTGGGGTCTTGAGCCGTCCCATAACCTATTTAAACGTAGCAAGGGCAATTGAACCATGCTCGACCCGAAGACGATGCGTGAGGCTCCTGACGTCGTGAAAGACAGCCTGCGCAAGCGCAACAAGGACGTTGTACTGGTCGACGAATGGCTCGCTCTTGACAAGGAATGGCGCGAGCTGAAGGGTGCCACAGACGCCTTGCGCAGCCGCCGCAACAAGGTCAGCGAAGAGATAAACGCCGGCCGCAAGATGAGCAAGGACGTCGCTCCTTTGCTCGAAGAGGCCAAGACAATACCTCAGAAAATCAAGGACAATGAGGAACGATTAGCGGTCATCGAGCGCGCGTTGAAGGATCTATCTCTGAAAATCCCGAACATACTCCACGAGAGCGTTCCCGGAGGAACGGATGAGTCTGCCAACCACGAGGAAAGCGTATTCGGCATAAAACCGTCCTTCGATTTCGATCCTTTGAGTCACGTGGATCTTTGCGAGCAGCAGGACTGGTACGATTTAGAAAGGGCGGCAAAGCTCAGCGGCGCCAGGTGGTACTTCCTCAAGGGCGAGCTGGCAAGACTCGAACTTGCTTTAGTCAGTTACGCCGTCGATATGCTGATGAAACGCGGATTCACGTTCACCATACCTCCCTATATGCTCGGCGACAAGGCCTATGAGTCGGTCTGCGATATAGCGACGTTCAGCAACGAGCTCTATCGCGACGACAAGGAGAAGCTCAGCTGCATAGCCACGAGCGAGCACCCGATAACAAGCATGTTCATGAACGAGACCCTGGATGCGTCTCAGTTGCCGATGAAGTTCGCGGGTTTCTCCGCCTGCTTCCGAAAAGAGGCCGGCAGTCACAGCAAGGATGAGAAAGGAATATTCCGCGTGCATCAGTTCCACAAGGTTGAGATGGTTGCCTTCGCGACACCTGAGACTTCCTGGCAGATCCACGAGGAGTTGCTCGACAACGCAGTCGCGTTCTTCGAGAGTCTTGGTCTGCACGGTCACGTCGTCACTCTTTGCAGCGGAGACATCGGCCACGTCGCGGCCAAGACCTATGACATCGAGATCTGGTTCCCGGTGCAGGCTGCCTTCAGAGAGTGCGTCTCCTGCAGCAACTGCACGAACTACCAATCCGTCGGGTTGAACACCCGCTACCAGAACGGAGAGGAGCGCGGTTTCGTGCACACTCTCAACAGCACCATGGTCGCCACCACGCGCGCCCTTGTCGCGATTCTCGAGAACTTCCAGAATCCCGATGGCACGGTCAACATACCCGAGGTTCTACAATCCTATCTCGGCGGCGCCAAGACAATGGGCAAGAAGGTGCGTTGAGTGGCAATTCCCTCGCTCATCTGGATTATCGTGGGCGCGGTGATAGCTTTCTTCAGTTGGCAATTGGGCAATTCGTTCACGCTCTTCTTTTACATCGGTCTGGCTATCGTCATCATAGGCTTCATCAAGTTCATCATAAACTACATGCTCGCCGAGAAGTCTGTTGTTGAACCCGTCCGGCAATCAACGCATAGGGTTGCCGTTCCTCCCGTGCTCCGGCAGAGCTATTTCGCGTGCCCGCGCTGCAAAGCCCAGGCGAATCCTGCCGCCAATTTCTGCCATTACTGTGGCTTCCGCCTGAAATAGCGTATATCTGTCGGCTTGCGCCCGAGAAACCTTAAATATCCGGCTTCCAGCCCGTTGTCTAGATGGGGCTTTTCAAGGATATGCTTTCAGGAGGCGAGTCGCTCTTCAAGAACGAGGACGTGCTCGACACGGAATACGTTCCCAAGCTGCTTCCGCACCGCGATATGCAGCAGAAGGAGATCGCGCGTCACATCGCGCCCCTTCTCCAAGGCAGGAATGGAACGAATGCATTCGTCCATGGCGCTCCTGGCATCGGGAAGACCGCGGCGATAAGATGGATTTTCCGCGACCTGCAGGAGACCAGCGACGACGTAGACGTCGTGTACGTCAACTGCTGGCAGCGCACGACCACCTATCAGGTATTGGTCGAGATCTGCAACGAGCTCGGCTATGCCTTCACGCAGAACAAGCGGCAGGACGAGCTAATGGAGATAATCAAGGGCATATGCAACAAGAAGGCCGCTGTTTTCTGTTTCGATGAGATAGACAAGGCAGACGACCTTGACTTTCTTTACAGCATCCTCCAGGAGATCTACAAGCGCAGCGTCATCATCATAACGAACTACAAGGAATGGCTTTCCGACCTGGAGGAGCGCGTCAAGTCCCGGTTGATGCCTGCCGTGATAGAGTTCAAACCCTACACTATGGAAGAGACCAAGGACATTCTCAAGCAACGCATGGGCCAGGCGTTCGTGCCTGGTTGCTGGAACGCCGAGGCGTTTGATATCATAACCACGAAAGCCGCCGAGGCAGGCGACATCCGCGCAGGACTGTTCCTTATGCACGAGGCAGGAAGGATGGCCGAGGACGCCAGCAGCAAGAGGATACTAGTCGAACACGCCAGCAAGGCGGTCTCGCGTCTCACTGAGATGTCCATAGGCAAAGAAGGCGATCTGAGCGAGGACACGCGTCTCGTGCTTGAGCTGATAAAATCGTCCGGCGGCGGCAAGAGCGGCGACCTGTTCAAGTTGTACAAACAGAAGGGTGGCGAAGGCACCTACAAGACGTTCACGCGCCGCGTGGACAAGCTTGCCAAGGCAGGGATGATAAAGACCAGCAAGGTCCTTGGCGGCGCTGAGGGCAGCACCACGCAGATATCCCCTGCTTCGAATAAGAAGCTCGACGAGTTCTGAGCACTTCCCACTGGACAACCCGCTTCACGCCGTATAAAAGGGACTCTGCCGATTATTTTCTCACCGTCGGCCAATACCGACGTTAATGTTCATCGGAGGTGATGCGGATGGAAACACAAGAAGTACAGGATTTGTTGTTCGAGCAGGTCAAGGCGATGACACTAGGTTACAGGGTGGAACCGCTCACTTGCGCGTTGTTTCGCGGCGTGGAAAGCCCGTTACGTCTCAGGTTCAGTGAGGTGAATGCATGAAGGACTTCGTTACAGAGGATGAGTG
>CAYSVV010000077.1:0-3756 GCA_964434695.1 uncultured Methanosarcinales archaeon | reverse complement strand
ATGCCGCAGGAGTTGATTCTTCCACTCCTCATCCTTATGGCTGTAGCTGATGAAGATCATCCGCTTGCGGGGAACGATTTCAACGTGGACTCACTCGAGGCGATTGGCCGAGTAAGAAAGGAAGTGGTCGACAAGTTCCACTTGCTCCTCAGCGACTCGAAAAAGATGGCTCCGCAGGACGTGGTGGTAATCCACAACTCGATGACCATCGCGCACAAGATATTCTGCATGACTGGGCCGTACCTTGCCATAAAGCCTCGAGGCGTGAAGTGATTCGCTAGGGCTTGTCCACAAGATTGTCAACGAATTCGCCCAACAGTCCCGCGCCGGTTCTCTCGACTAGGAATGCGCCCCGGTTGTTATGGCTGTTGTGGCCTGTGGTGTCAATCATTTTTACGGTTTGCAGGTATTTTATCACGTCCACCACTGATGGCGCCTTGCTGTACTGCAGCTCGTCCAGCATTGTAGGGGTCAAACGCACCGACACCTTGATTCGTTCTCTTCCGTCGAGGTATGGTTCAATTCGGGCACCCAACAAACGAACCTTGTCCAGGGGCATCGCGGCCAGCACATAGAGTGGTTGGTTCATCTGCGGTATATCGGGGAACCTGGCCTGGTCCATCAGCCAGTTGGCGAAATCACCTATGACCTTAGGCCGATATGCGTTGAGATAATGTCCAGTGTCGAAGAAGAGCGAATGCTTGCCCATGACACATTTTATTCCCTTGAAAAGCGATTTCTTTGTGTCATTGAAGTCCTGCATCAAGGTCGAATGATAATCACCTATTATTATGCCGTGCTTGGCATATCCTTCTTCTACTATTTTCATAGCCATTTGCGGGCCGAAGGCGTCGTCATTCCAGAAGCCCATGCGGGTCAGCGTGAGCGCGATTTCTCTGGCGTCGTAATCATATCCGTCGTTGAGTATTATGCGCGGTGGTTTAGGGTGGCTGTCGTCTTGCACGAAAAACTTCTTCCTGCATTCATTTGCAACCATTTCGTCGATTCCTGCGGGACTCAAGTTCTTTCTCAGGTTGCCGTCGCCCACTGATCCGAGCAGGAAAATCTGCGCGTGATTCTTGACATAGGGCGCGATGTTCTTGACAAACAAGTAAGTTATGGTGCTCGAGCTCGCTTCTTTGTCTCCGTTTATGCCGTAGTCATTGGAGTTAAGGAACCAGGCCCTGTCGTTCACTGATGTGCTGGGATCTTGGCCGCCGTGGTGGTCTATCACGGTGGTGTTCCGGCCGGTCTCGTCCGCCAGGCGGATTATGGCATTGCGATGCTCGGCGCCGTGGTCGGTGATTATCACGGGGCCTTCGGTGTTTCGGTATATGTGTTCAAGAACGGTCTCGAAAGGCCGATCGATGAAAACCCGGGTGATGGAACACCCACTTTCTTTCCCGATGAAATCAATGCCATAGGCGGAAACAATGCCATCCGCGTCCACATCAGTAACGTGGGTGATCCTTTTATGTATCTTGAGGTCTTCCTTCAGGCGGTAAGATGCCTCGGACACTTTTCCGATGAAACCGTCAAGAGTCAAGCTTGCTCCTTCTGCTGTTCGAGATAATATTTGGGCAGGGCCGCGAGGTATCTCAATCGCAGCAGCGCGATCTCCGCTTTCTGATGCATGTCATTCGGCGCTTCGTAACGGTGCAGTTCCACCGCGTGACGCAATGGTAGTTTTGCGTCTTCCAGGGTGAACGTCTTATATGATTCCTGATCATCCTGGATAGGTCTTCGCAAATATTTCCTGGAAATCGCGTTGCGCCACACGTTTTCGAGAAGGTGGTTTCCGATTATTTGCGCGAGATTAAGGTAATGCTTGAGCAATTTCCTGGATTTTTCCTCGTTAGTGGTTTGCTTCCATTTAGTTACGGCGTGGCAGGCGGCACGCATACAGCGTATGTAGGCCATGCCTAACAACTGGAACCGGAATTGGGCGAGATCCCTGCCCCCGTGCTCTTTTGCGAACTTCCTTATGTTCTGGAAAACCTCAGTTCACGCGCCTTCGGAATAAGGACTGTAGGTCGCGGTTTCAATACGGTCGGCCAGTTCCAGTCCCTCGCGAACGTATTCCCTCCCTTTATTTTGCGGCCAGGAAAACTTTTTTGCCAGGGTCTCGAAGAGCACATACTGGTGCGCGCTTTCCTCGATGCCGGTCAGTATCGCTTTTTGGGCGGTTCTTCCTTTCTCTCCCCAACTGAAGTTCCAGCTGGGATCCAGGATCATCATTGAAAGGTCCTCGCCCCAAACCGAGGGCAGACCGCCCCGATAGCCGAAATCGTAGTTCACTGTGTTGTCATCAAGGAAATCATCAAAGATGCGCTTCATCTCGTTGGAATTGGGCTCGTTGCTCCGTTTCGGCAACGCGCGCCGTATCCTGTCAAGCTCGAGTTCTATTCCTCGGGAAATAGGTCGGACTATGGTCATGTTTCCGAGGGTGCAGTCCCTAAGCGGAACAAGCGCGTCCTTGTCGAACCTCAATGCCCATTCCGGGTTGGTGGCAGGATCGCGTGGGTCCAGCGCTTTCAATGCGGAACCGAAAAGCATCTGCTCGCTACTGGCTGTACTGGGCGGCGTGTTCATCATATCGTGGAGAGCAGATAGTGCTTCAGCGGATCTCCCGAAATACATGTCATAAACCAACTCAGGATTGTCCAGGTGTGTTATGTGCCCTGAACTTGCAGCCCCTTGCTGGAATTTGGCCAAATCCACCAAAAGTTTCCTGCGCATTCTTTTGCTGAAGGCCTCACCAAACTCAACTATCTTGTGCCGTTCTCCGGCGTCCATGAGTTGGTTCAGTTCGTCGAGAATTTCCCGGGGAGTCGGTCCCCTTACATATTCGGACTCAAGGAGGCAGTTGCCATCTTCCCTGAGGTAAATGCGATAGGTGTCATCATTTCCCTTGGGCTTTGGTACGCGCAGGCTCTTGTATTCTTTGTTGAACCAACCGTAGAGCGCGGCGAGATATCTCGCGTGTTCCTGGGTGCAGGGCTTGACAAAAGCGTCCGGACGGAAAGAGACCCCGCCGCCGTCGGTGGTCTGCAGGTAATGCTCTGCCCTTCCGGAAAAAGTGTGATGGGAATGCAGGATGACAGTATCAAGTGTGCTCGTTTCCCGGTCTTTATCCAGCCCCTGCGCGCGCGTTTTCCGGTCTTTCTTCGACTTGAATGCATACTCCGCTGCCTTGTTCGCAAGCTTGCGCAGGCGCTTAGCTTCTTGGGCGTGGTTTGCCCCGACTATTTGCGCCATCATTTCTGACTTGTCGTAGAGTTGGCAGGCCAGGGAGTAGACCACGGCGGCGTCAAGGTTCTGTTCTTTCGCGAGCCAATCCGGCAGGCCTGTGTTTCCATGATCCGTGACAGTACGGAACAGGGTGTTCTGGTAGGCATCTGATATTGATTTTTCCACGGATTCCTGGAAACCGCTCGACAGGTAACGTGAGTTTCTGGTACTGATGAACGGGATTCTTCCTTTTCCGGACGCATCGTAGGTATTTCTTCCGAACATGATTATGTTGTCGGTCTGGCTCTTTGCGACGCGCAATGCCTGCTCCCAGCCGTCCGAATCAGTACCTATCAGAACTACGGCGCCTTTTTGGAGCGGCAGATCGTTGTTCCAGTGTACTATCTTGCCGTTCATCTTGGCTGCGATGGCCATCAGCACTTTCAGCCGCGCGTTGCTGGGGTGGTCATCGAACAGGTAGACCTCGGGTCTCAGCGCTTTCTCTGTGTTTTCCATCTCCCCGAT
>CAYSVV010000076.1:0-3766 GCA_964434695.1 uncultured Methanosarcinales archaeon | reverse complement strand
AATCCAGTGGAGGAGATGATCTCCCAGGCCCACGAGGCAGGAGCTTTGGTGATGCTCGATGCCTGCCCGAGCGCGCCCCACATGAAAATAGACGTGAAGAATCTCGACTGCGATTTCCTGGTCTTCAGCGGCCACAAGCTCTACGGGCCGATGGGCATCGGCGTTCTTTACGCCAAGCGCAAGCTGCTGGAAGCGATGCCTCCTTTCCTTTTCGGCGGCGACATGATCAAGGAAGTGCGCCTTGGTTGGAGCACCTGGAACGACGTTCCGCACAAGTTCGAGGCAGGAACGCCGAATGTCGCCGGAGCGGTAGGGTTGGCGGAGGCGATACGTTACCTGCAAAGAATAGGCATGGCCAAGATACAGGAGCACGAAAGGCATCTTGTTTCGATGATTCTGCAAAGATTTTCCGCGATGGGGGTGCATGTAGTCGGCGTCAAGGACCCTTCGCAAAGAGGCAGCGTGGTCGCCTTCGCGATAGAGGGCATTCCGGCGCACGATGTCGCGACATTGCTCGACAGTCGGGGTGTCGCCGTACGCAGCGGCCACCATTGCGCTCAGCCTTTGCACGAGATGCTTTGCGTGGATGCCACCGTGCGCGCCAGCGTGGGCATCTACAACACCGAAGAGGACGTGGAAGCTCTCGTCGAGGGAATCGACTTCTGCCGCAAGGTTTTCGGGGGCGGGCGATGACCGTCATCTTCATAAATGGGAAGCGAATGCCGGAGTCAAAGAGGTTGAATGATGAGTGCTGAGCTTTACCAGGAGTCGATACTGGATCACTATCGTAATCCGCGCAACAAGCAGATAATTCCAGGAGCCAGATCCGCGCGCGACGTAAACGCGCTCTGCGGCGACGAGATCACTTTCATGCTGAAGTTCTCAGGTGGAAAAGTCTCCCGGGCCTGTTTCGATGGTAAGGGCTGCGCGATATCACAGGCGGCCGCCAGCATTCTCACCGAGATGCTCGTGGGCAAGACCGCGGACGACGTTGTGAAGCTCGACAAGAAGGAGATGCTCGATGCCTTGGGCATTCCATTGACAGGCATGCGTCTGAAGTGCGGTCTCTTGCCTTTGAAAGTGGCGAAACTGGCCGCTATGAGTCAGGAATAATTCTCCTCGACCTTTTCCCAGTCCACCACGTTCCAGAATTCCTTGACGTATTCCGGGCGCCGGTTCTGGTGCTTCAGGTAATAGGCATGTTCCCAGACGTCGATGCATAGCAACGGAATTTTGCCCGAGGACAACGGCGTGTCCTGGTTGGGCGTTGCCATTATCTCGAGGTTTCCGTGGGCGTCTTTCACTAGCCAGGCCCAGCCGCTGCCGAACTGTCCAAGGGCGGCGTCGTTGAACTCCTTCTGGAAGTTCTCAAAAGATCCCCATTTCGAGTTTATCGCTTCGAGTATTTTGCCTTTCGGCGTTGTCCCTTTCTTTAGAATGCTGAAGAAAAAGTCGTGGTTCGCGACTCCGCCGCCGTTGTTCCTGACCGCGGTCAATATTTCGGAAGGGATCTTCTTCCAGTCTGACAACAGATCAGCCACTGGCATTTCCGCGAGCGCGGGATGTTTCAAAAGCGCGGCGTTCAGTTTGTCCACGTAGGCCTGGTGGTGTTTTGAGTGGTGTATCTCCATCGTTGTCTTGTCCATGTGCGGCTCGAGGGCGTCGTAAGAGTAGGTTAGTTTTGTCAGCGTGTGCATTATCTCCTCCTAATAACGGGGATAACCATTGTTAAGTTCATAAATGTTATGCACGCGCAATGATGCCGCGATGGTGGTCAGTATCTTAGCCTGATCCGGATAGGTGGTGATTATGAAATGGCCTTGTTTGTCATCTCCAGCTATGAATCCGTTCATTCTTGTCAGTGCTCTCTTTGACATTTCCGCGTAGCGAGCCCCGCCCGGGGGTATGTAGGCCACCCAGGACGCTCCTTTCTGGCGCGTCAATGACATTATGGCAGGCAACGCAAGGTCCGCAACGGAGAGTTTTGTGGAAGACGCGCTTCCGTCAAAGCAGGACGCGGCATAGGGAGCGGCGAAGAACAACCAGTTCGGCCCGCAACTCGAGTGATGTTTCGCCATGTGCTTCTCCCAATTATCCAGGATCAGCACTGCTTCGGGTTCTGATTTTTTCTTGGATGCCGCTTTGTATTTTGGCAGGTACTGCTTGACGTTCTTCTTCAGCTTGGACCGTGAAGTGGCGCTTTTCTCGTGGAGGAATGCTATGCAGCGCAATTGGAATCTCTCCGCGGTCTTAAGCACGCGCGGAGCGCTTCCTTCATAGGTGGTTCCGTCCTCATTAGGGTAGCTGCCTCTTCCGGCGCATAGATCGACGTAGGTCAGGTCTTTATTGGGCCATAGTGATACCAGTGACTCGAGCAGGCAATGGGCTATCCTGTCCGAACTGCAACCCGGTCGGTATCCGAGTTCCAATCCATCTTCATACCCCAACCAACGCATTCACTTTCGGTCAAGGTATGGGTTCATAACCTTTATGGATTCTTGACGGTATCAGTATGCTCGCCATAACATTCAGGCCAAGCTTTCTACCGAGTTCGAAGTGGGAGTTTATGGCTCTGTCAAGAACTGGCTGGTATGCTACGATGAGGTTGTGGTCGCGGCGGTATTCGTTTCCCTTGCTGTCCATCACAGGATGTGTCAGGTCGACGGCGCTCATCCTGCTGTCTCTTACTATCTGGTGTATCTTCTCGACCAATCGTATCTCTGAAGGGTCTTGGTGCTGGGGAATGTAGGCGAATACGCCGCTTTCCCTACGCAGCATAAAGGACATCCAGGTGAGCAATGGCATGCCTATGGTGTTGTCCTCGCGGTAGTATTCATCCTGCGAAACAGGATCTATGACGAAAAGAGTTTCCTTGCCTGCGTTCTTGACGCGCTCCGCTATTGTATCCCGCCAGTCTTCGTATACTCTTGTGTCCCTGAACTGGAAAGTGTTCAACTTCAGAGTCGAGCGAGCGTCAGGTCGCAGTTCGTGCAGGTGTGCTTTAGTGGGTATGCCACGGCGTTCCGCTATCTCGAGCGCACGCACCGCGCTTCCCCTGTATTTCTCTTTAGGCGTTTCGTAAACGCCTTCGCCGGAATGCAACTCGACGTATTCCAGCGTCTTTAGCCCTGCCGCACGCATCACCGCTTCCAAATTCCCGTGCTTGAATTGATCCGATATGTTTCCTGGTTCATAGCCGATGTTTTTCATGTAAATCACCGGCAGAGAGTCTAAGTTGTGGTGTTCAAAAAGGATTCCTCAAGTATTCTTGAGCAATTCAGGCAAAAGATTAAGAAGAATCGCCAGGATTAGGGGAGTATGGAAACCACTAGGTGCAAGATAACAATCAACGAGGTGTTGTCCCCGAACTGCAAGCGCATAGTGCTGAAGCCAATTTCGCCGAAACGTTTCGAATTCATTTCAGGTATGTTCGCGAGCATCTCTTTCGACAAGGACGGCAAGCATTTCGGTCCCCGGCCGTTTTCAGTCGCCAATGCCCCTCCGTCGGATGAACTGGAGTTCATAGTGAAGCGCGGATGGGAATTGTCAACCGCGTTGTGTTCGTTGGATATCGACCAAGAAGTCGATGTGCTCGGCCCAGTGGGCAAGTTCTTGCTGCGCGACCCGAAGAAAGAGTTGACTCTGATCGCGGGCGGCACGGGCATCGCTCCGCTTATTTCGATGATGCGCTCCGCTGTTGCGACTTCGCCGCGCATACTCTTGGTTTATTCCTGCAAGACCCAAAAGGACATCCTGATGCACGACG
>CAYSVV010000075.1:0-3770 GCA_964434695.1 uncultured Methanosarcinales archaeon | reverse complement strand
CCATCTGGCCGTCACGGACAGTGCCGCTGTACAAACGGCCGGCGCAGATTTCCCTGCCGGACTTCATGTCCATAAGCACTCTCGTGATACAGAACGCGAGCTTGCCGTCCTTGTTGCAGATCAGCATGTCCTTGCCCAACGGGCTTTCTACATCTCCGTGCCATATCTTCTTGATGCGGTATTTCTGGGCATCAAGCGGGTTGGGAAGATGCTTCACGACCATGTCGAGAATGACGTTGCTGCAGGGGCATTTCTCCCAGAACCACTTCTCGCGGTCGGCGTCGCTCAGCTTGTAGGCGTCGAAAATGTCCTTGAAGCTGATGTTGGTCTTCTGCATGAATGGTATGCTGACTGCCCAGTTTTCCCTTGCAGCGCCGAAACAGACGCTTCCGTCCTTGATGTCGACCTGCCATTTTTCGCCGAACTCTGGCTCGGCGATGTCACGGACCAGCCTGTTGAAATCCAGGATAATCTGCAGGAAACGCTGCTGCATCTGCTCAGGAGTGTACTGCATCTCGTTGATGAGGCGGTCCACCTTGTTGATGAACAGCACGGGCTTGACGCGCTCGCGCAACGCCTGCTTCAACACTGTCTCTGTCTGGGGCATTATTCCCTCGCTCGCGCAGACCAGCACTATGGTGCCGTCCACCGCGCGCATCGCCCTCGTGACGTTGCCGCCGAAGTCCACGTGGCCCGGGGTGTCGATGAGGTTGATGAGGAACTCCTGGTCCCCGAATTTGTGCGGCATCGAGACGTTGGCGGCGTCCACCGTCATCAGTCTCTCCTGCTCGTCAGAATGCTGCCAGGTGGCCATACCCTTTTCCAGGTCGCCTGCCGAAACAGTGCTCATGAATCCGCTGGCCGCCAACAGGTTGTCGGTCAGGGCGGTCTTTCCGTGGTGGATGTGGGCGGAAGTGGCGATGTTCCTTATGTTAATCCGGTTGTACGCCAGCCGCTTCATCCAATCAAGCTTGCTCTCTTCCTGTGCCATTTTACTCTCCTTTCTTCCTGTAAATCAGAGGTTCGTCGACCCGTTGGTACGGATGCAATTCGTCCTTGCCGAACCAGATCGCGATCTCTCGCTCGGCGTTGGCTATGCTGTCGCTCGCGTGTATCAGGTTCTGTACTGGCCTTCCTTTTTTGTCGGCGAGGCTGTAGCTGTCCAAGGCGTAGTCGCCGCGAATCGTGCCGGGCAGGGCCATGCGGGGCATGGTGGCGCCGACTATCAAGCGCACCTTGTCGACAACGCCGTGGCCTTCGAGGCATATCGCCACTACCGGGCTGCTGCTGATGAATTCCATCATCTGCTGCCTTATGCGCCGGCCTATGGTTATAGCGTCCTCATCGATTTGCACTCCCTTTTTATCGTAGCCTGCCTTGGTCTTCTCACCGACCGACTTGAGCCATTCCTCGTCGTCGGCATAGTGGTTGCCCGCGGTCATCTCGTCGGCGCAGACCATCTTCAGGCCGATTATCTTGAATCCCGGTCGCTCCAGTCTTGATACTATCTCTCCAATCAGCGCGCGTTGTACGCCATCGGGCTTGACGAGAACGAGAGTCCTGTCCTTGATGTTCATTTTTCGACCTCGGTTTGCTTTGCCCCACTCTTCGCGGGCTTTGGCGCCTCGCCCTTCTTGTAGTGGCCTGTCCACTTTATGAAACGCGGATCGCGCTTCAACTTGAGGAAAGCCTTCATGGCCTTGTTGTTGATGAACCAAAGCACGCTTCCGTCCTTCTTGACGTACATCTTGCCCGTGCCTGGCTCTATAACCTTCCTCGTGAAGGAACATCTTACCATTTTTCACCTCACGCCGAGCCACGACCGCCCTTGCTGAGCGGCTTGGCCTCGAACTCTGTCTCACGCAACATAACGATGTCGCCGAGCTTTATGGGCCCGACTACGTTGCGCCGAATGATCTTGTCCGCGTCACGACCTTCAAGCACGCGTACGCGCACCTGGGTCGCTTCGCCTCTCATGCCTGTCCTGGCGACAATTTCCTCGACGCGTCCAGGGACAGCCACCGTGAACTTGACGGAACCTTCGCCCCGGCTTTCGCCGGTCTTCCGCTGTTCACGACCCATCCTTCGTTTTCCTTGTGTTTCTTCTGCCATCGCGCACCTACTTTAGCTCTTCGATGACTTTCTTGGCGTCGCCTTCTTCAGTGATTGCGACAGCGGCTGTTCCGAGCGCTATGCCTGCGGCGTGGCCGAGCTCTTCCTTGCTTGGAACCTCGACACAGGGCACGTTGTGCTCCTTCGCCAGAAGCGGCAGGTGCATCGTGATCTCCGGAGGTTGCACGTCCTTCGCATAGACTAGCAGTTTAGCGGTGCCGCGCTCGACGGCCTTGGTGGCCTCGTTCGCGCCCTTCTTCAACTTGCCAGTGGTCTTTGCCAATTCTATGGCCTGATAGGCCTTTTCAACTTTTTCGTCAGCCATTAGTTCACGTCCTTCCGATACGTGAGAAGAAACTCCTCACTCGGGCCTTGACCCTCATCGTGTCATCGGATAGTCACGCCCCCATATCCTCCTATATATAGCTTGCTCCACATCACTTATAAACGACCTTGACCGCCCAGGAACATGCTGAAAGCCGACCTGCATACCCATACTTCCGAGGACCCCTATGACAAGGGATTCGACTATGACGCCCGCGGCTTGATAGAAAGAGCAGCGTCCTTGGGTTTCGAAGTTCTTTCGGTGACCAACCATTGCAGGGTTACATATGATTCCTCTCTGGCGGAATTCGCGAAGTCGCGTGGCGTATTGTTGATACCTGGCTGCGAGCAGGAGATAGAGGGAAAGCACGTGCTGCTCTACAACATCACCGAGAAGGAAAGGGCCAAAGTCAGGAACTTCGATGATTTAGAAACGTTGAGGCAAAGTAAAGGGAAGTCGATGCTCGTGGTGGCGGCACATCCTTACTTGCCTGCCCGGGCATCAGTGAAGGATATTCCCACTAGAAGGCCTGATCTGTTCGACGCGATTGAGATAACGCAGTACGACCATCCTTTGTTCGGCCATAACAAGAAGACGATGGCGATGGCGAAATCCCTCGGCAAGCCGCTCCTGTGGAGCAGCGATTCCCACAATCTGCGGTATTTCGGAAAGCATTACACGATGATAGACGCGAAGCCCAAAGTCGAAGACGTGCTTGCGGCGATACGCTCGGGAAAGACGAAAGGCGTGGTTCCAAGATTCCCGCTCGAGGATCTCGTCAAGATAGGCGGTAAGGTGATGTATTATCGCTTGCTGGCCAAACTAGGTTTCCACGAAGGTCACGCTTTCTGAATCGCGGCGTCGAGATCTTCCACTGAGAAATCCTGCCAGGGCTTGTCGGTTATTATGATGTCGGCATCGGCGCTGTCCCAGAGCAGGAATCCAGAAAGTTTCTTGTTCGAACCGGTCTTAATCAAGACGTCAGGAGGAATGATGCCTGATGTGTATATCGATTCCTTGATGTGTTCCCTTGCTATGACTTCGGGATCGAGCTTGCCCTGGCGCACCTGCATTGCCAGAAGTCTTACGGCGTCGACGATTTCCTGGCGGCCGTCGTAGTTCAGGCACAGATTGACGAAGTGCGCGTCGTAATCCTTGGTGGCGTCCATCAATCGGCGTATCGCTTCCACCAGTTGTCCGGGCAGGTTGTACCAGTGGCCCAGGACTCCAATGCGTATCTGTTTCGAGTGCAGGTAATCCCACTTGGAAAGCCCGTCCAGAAAACCTGTCAATGCGCCGACCACAGTCGGGTACTGCTTGTAGGTCTCTATCT
>CAYSVV010000074.1:0-3855 GCA_964434695.1 uncultured Methanosarcinales archaeon | reverse complement strand
CGAGGAAGACCTGAAGATGCACCCTGATGAAGATCTTGTCGAGCGCAAGAGCGACAGCACAGGCAAGGTCATTGAACCGAGCCCGGTCTTCGTCGAGTTCAAGAACCTGAACCATGATGATTTCATAACAGGCAATTCCCTGAAATATCCATTCAGGGCAGAAGCCTGCTACCTATACGGCACCACTGCCTCCACAAAGCTGTGCGTGCGCAAGAACCTCGCCGATCCTGAGGAAAACGGGCTTTGCGAGATAGATGAGAACAAGCCAGTATCAACCAGCGGCGCTACTGTGCAGATAAGCGACGTGCAGGAATTCAAGCGCGGCAAGGACAGCGTCGGATTCAGCTTCAGCATAAAGAACACCGCCAGCACCACAGGCAAGACATTCGCCAAGGGAAGCGGCTGTGAAGGTGGGAGAAGCGCAGAGGACAGGGTATTCGTCCAGGTTGAAAGCAAGGTGTTGGGCATAACCTGCCAGGGACTCAACTCAGCCAAGGAAGGACTTGTCGAAGGCACAATCACACTCTACAACGACGAGCGCACCATAACCTGCACGCAGCAGGTGCCATCCCAGGCAGACTATGAGCTGCCGATAACAATCAATCTAGCCTACGACTACCGCGATAATGTCGAGACGACGGTAATAGTGAAGCACAGCTCGGATTGAATCATTTCGCCAATGTGACGTGCGCCAGAAGGGCTTCCAACTGAACATACTCGTCAGCGCCCTCTACCATCCTGAACTCTATCTCGCCACACTTGTCGATGAGCTGCACCTTGGCACGGTCAGATACCTCCAATGACCAGACTGATGCCTGGAGCTGGCGGATGACATCCATTCCACTAAGACCGTACTTCAGCATTATGTCGAGAAGTAAAGAACGCGAGTCATGGAACTTGCCCGCGAGAGCGAAATCTAGCACGGATTTCATCTCATCGGTGCGCGCGTGCGAAGCAAGAGCGTAGATCTCCTCCGCGGTAACGTTGGAAGACAGCACGGCGGCGGACTGCATAAGGTTGGCTATCCTGCGCCCGTCCCCGGAAGCGACCTCACAAAGAGCGTCCTCCGCTTCTTTTGGCAGATTGATGCCCTCCGCATTGACGATATTCCGTATCATGCCGTGCATCTCGGAATCGGATAAAGGTCGGAAACGGAAAATCGCGCACCGACTCTGGATAGGATCGATAATCTTGCTTGAATAGTTGGCGCTGAGTATGAAACGACAGGTCTGGGTATAGTTCTCCATCGTGCGACGCAACGCCTGTTGCGCTTCTTTGGTGAGAGCGTCGCACTCGTCGAGATATACCAGCTTGAATGGAACATCACCCAGCGCACGCGTACGGGCGAAATCCTTTACCTTGACGCGCACGACATCAATACCTCGCTCGTCAGAAGCATTGAGCTCGAGCATATTGTCGCGCCAGGACTCCCCAAACAGCGTACGAGCCACCACAAGCGCAAGACTGGTCTTACCTGTGCCGGCAGGCCCTGTAAAAAGAAGATGAGGGAGATTGCGCTGCTCGACGAAGGCGCGTACCTTTGAGACTATGGCGTCCTGACCGTGTATGTCGCCGAAGGAGCGAGGGCGGTATTTCTCGGTCCAGATTACTGAAACCGCGTCCACGGCTTAAACTATGTCCTCTTCGGACACGACAACCATGTCCCCGACCGCCATGACAGCGCTATATGGTATGAGCGCCTGCCCTTCCTTGCTCTTTTCGAGCTCTAGGCGGTCAGCGTACTGCGTTGGGCTCTTGAGCACGATGTGTATGAGCTCGCCGGACTTGACTTCGAAGACGACGTCTCCTACAACGCCGAACTTCTTTCCGCTCTTGCTCACGACTTCGCGTCCTAGAACCTGCTTGCCGAATTTGCGATCCTCTTCCCTAACAACGTTCGTTTCTGGCATAACCATCCCACCCTGAACCTGCTTTAAAACATTTGTGATGCTACAGTAGAGAGTCTTTACAACATATAAAAGGCTTTCGACGTGGCCAAACGCCTGAAATTCCGACACGTTTTTAAGCAAAAGCTGCGGAAATGCCTCAGGGGGGCTCATGGCAGAAGATGAAGATAGAATCGAGCAGGCAGTCTTCAGCTACGTGGCTGACGCATCAGGGCTGGAAGACGAGAATAAGGCACTGCGCGAGAACATGGCCGCCCTTGAGCGCGAGGTCGAGAAATTCAAGCGCGCACCCCTAATTGTATGCGAAGTTCGGGACATAGTGGAAGGCAAGGCCATAGCGCGCCTTCCCAATGGAAACGAGTTCTTGGTGGAGATTGGAAATGACTGTAAAGACCTGAAACCTGGCGACAGTGCCCTGGCTGAACAGAAGAACCTGACGCTCGTACGAATCGTGCCCATAAGCAAGAAATTCGACGTCGAGAAGTTCGTGGTGATGGAGAAGCCGAACATACAATGGTCACAAGTAGGCGGGCTCGACAAGCAAAGGCGCGAACTGGTCGAAGTAATCGAACTACCTCTCAAGAAACCTCAGCTATTCAAGAAAATAGGCATAACGCCCCCAAGGGGGGTTCTGCTATACGGACCGCCGGGCACGGGAAAGACACTGCTGGCAAAAGCGGTCGCGGCCAGCACGAACAGCACTTTCATCGAGGTAGTGGGCAGCGAGCTAGTGCAGAAATTCATAGGCGAAGGTGCGAAGCTGGTAAAGGAGATATTCCAGTTGGCCAGGGAGAAATCACCGAGCATCGTATTCATAGACGAAATGGACGCCATAGCGGCGACGCGCGTGGACGTGGGCACTAGCGGCGAACGCGAAGTGCAACGCACGTTCATGCAGTTGCTGGCGGAGATAGACGGATTCGAGCCGCTGGGAAACGTCAAGATAATAGGATGCACCAACAGGCGCGACATATTGGATCCGGCTGTGACCCGACCAGGAAGGCTTGATCGTTTGCTATACGTGCCCTTACCTGATGCCGTCGGCAGGATGGAGATATTCAAGATACATACCGGCGCGATGACCCTCGACAAGAACATAGACTCGGACATGCTGGTAAAAGAAATGGACATGTTCAGCGGCGCGGAGATACAGGCAGTCTGCACAGAAGCAGGCTATGAAGCCATACGCACCAACAGGACAAAGATAAAGATGGCCGACCTGAGAGCAGGCATCATCAAGGTGCGCGAAGAGAAGAACCTCGAAGGCGACGATTATCTGAAAATGTTCGGTTAGTTGTGGTGATGCTCAGCCTTACAGTTGATTAACTCCCTCTAGAAACATGACTCGTTCATGGAACACGAACTATCCTGGTTGCGTGCAGGGCAGGCATTGCTTCTTGGTTTTGACGTGCCTCTTCACAACAACGGCGCAGGTGGGCACTACACGATTCCGGACGCCTATGATACGCAGAAGATCGCGCGAGAGGGCATCTACGATGTCTGCGGCAGGAACAAAACGTGGTACGACCCTTTCCGTGACTTTATGGTCTGGGGCGTGATGAAGAATCCTGAGAAGATACCGAAACGAGTCCGACCCGCTCTCGAGATGCTGCTTGACAAGGGATATCCTGACCACGGGGAATTCGGCTATTCTTTATTCGAATATCTGGTCAACAATTCTCATCCATTCAGCCCGCGCAGGCACTTCCTGGAGGGGGAATGGATCTACATGTGGGGCGAACTTTACCAGTGGAGAAGAGGCGAGTGGGAAAAAGCGGAGAAACAGGCAAAGGAACACTGGGGTGGCGACTGGGCGTTCTTCGAGCAAGTACACTCCGCGATGCGGCCTCGGCTGATTGAATGGAAGAAAGAACATGAACGAAGGTAATAAAAACGCCGATACCATCTCCACAAGAATGACGCCGGAAGAGTTGTCAGAATTGATAGA